>PWGF01000462.1 GCA_003554375.1 Spirochaetaceae bacterium | reverse complement strand
CGTGAGCCACCGTTGGACGCCCTTCGGCGTCCTCCATCCGGAGGTACTGTTCCAGCGGCTCCTTGAGCTCGGGCGCAATCGCGTCCGGATGCATAATGCGCAGATAGAAGGTGGTGAAGTACAGGACTTTCACGGAAGTTGTGATCCGGTCGAGCACCACGCTTCCGAACTTGCCTATCCAGATTGCCGCTAAGAGGAGCAGGATGGAGAAATGGAGCGGTCCGGCAATCGGCTGCTCTACCTCCAGCTCCGCGAACAGAGCCGCAGCCTCCCCAATATAGAACGGTGCCACGGCTTCTCCGACGACGAAGCCGAGCGCGACAGACACGACAATGAGCACAAGATAGATGGGCGCCATGATCGTGCCCACGGCGCGCCCTGCCATATCGATGCCGAACACCCCGACGAGAGTAGCGGGCACGTGCTCCTCGAGGCGTTTCATCGTCGCTACGCCCTCCTTGGGACCATGACCGTCGATGACTGCAGCCGGCAGCAAGTAGTGGCTGACCAAGTCCCACACTTGGAGCGCCCCCGCCATTACGATGGACAAGAGAAACCCGCTCAGGCCGCTCTTCCCTTTCCGTTGTGCCTTCTCCAACCGCTTGGCCAGGAAGTTCAGGGCGGCGATGATCCGGTAGGTCTTTCGATTCTCCTTGGCCTTTGCGCGGGCGCCCTTTGGATCGAGCGCCTGGCCCTGCAGCGTCTGCGAGGCCATCGCGGCCTGTCCCATCTCCAGCCGTGCGTAGTAGAAATACTTATAGAGATAGAGAAGGAAGGACGCGAGAATCAGCGCGATGCCGGGACCGAACTGCTGCAGGAACAGGAGAACCACCCCGGCAAAGAACATGGTCTCCATGACCACCCCATAGATAGCCTTCTTGGCAGTCGGACGGACGATGCCGGGCTCTCCCGGTTGGATGGCCGGAAATCAGCGCAAAATGGCCGCCGCAATTCCCCCGGTATCGATTGATCTGGGACCGGAAAGAGACGTATTGTCGGAGTATGAGCACGCACGTTGCACGTACGATTCCCGAGGCGCTCGATCAAAGCGTTCGGGAACACAGCCGGATGCCCGCCCTCGCCTATGTGGACGGAACATCGTATTGTTATCAGGACGTCCATGATCTGAGCCGCCGGACTGCTGTCGGCCTCAGGGAGCTGGGCGTACGCCAGGGCACCCACGTTGCCATCCTCGGCGAGAATATGCCGAACTGGGGCGTTGCCTATCTCGCTGTTACCGGGATGGGCGCCGTTGCCGTCCCGTTGCTTCCTGACTTCAGCGCAGACGAGGTACGCAATATCCTCCGGCATGCCGAGACGCGGTTTGCGTTCGTATCCGATCGCCAGTATCCCAAAGTTGAGGAGCTGGAGCGCACGGGGGAAGTCCACGTCATCCGTCTCAATTCTCTGGAGCTTCCTGATGCGCCTCACGAGGGCCCGCAAAGCGACGCGACTGCTCAGGATGGGGACGAGCACGTCGATCCGACCGCGCCGGCGGCGATCATCTACACCTCGGGAACCACGGGCAACTCGAAAGGGGTGATCCTCACCCACCGAAACATCGTGAGCAACGTAGAGGCTGCGCGCCGGATTCCGGACATCCGTGCCGGCCAGTCGATGATCTCGCTTCTGCCGCTGTCGCACGCGTACGAGTGTACGCTGGGCTTTCTGGTACCGCTCGTCTCAGGTGCATGTGTCTACTATTTGGACAAGCCGCCCTCTCCGTCGGTGCTGATGCCGGCACTCCAAAAGGTGCGGCCGCATCTCATGCTGTCGGTTCCGCTCTTCATCGAGAAGATTTTCCGCGGTCGCGTACTTCCGCAGTTTACGGAGAAGCCGGTCGTCCGGTTTCTGTACCGAATCCGTCCGATCCAGCGCCTTCTGCATAAGCTCGCCGGGCGCAAAGTTTACAAGCTCTTCGGCGGCCGTCTCCACTTCTTTGGGATTGGCGGGGCGCCGCTCGCTCCCGATGCCGAGCGATTCCTTCGCGATGCACGATTTCCCTATGCGGTGGGGTACGGCCTGACCGAGACAGCGCCGCTCATCGCCGGATCGAGCCCTCGGAATACGCGTTTTCAAGCGATCGGCCCTGTCCTGTCAGGGGTCGAGGTCCGTTTGGACACGGGGAACGCACCCTCGGGCGAGGGAGAGGTCGGACAGGGAGAGGTCCAGGTGCGGGGGCCCAACGTCACGCCGGGCTACTTCAAAGACAGCGCCCGATCGCACGAGGCGTTTACCGAAGACGGCTGGTTCCGAACCGGAGACGTGGGGCATCTCACCCGCAAGGGAGTGCTCTCAATCAGAGGGCGTATCAAAAACGTGATCCTCGGTCCGAGTGGAGAGAACATCTACCCGGAAGAGATCGAAGCGCTACTCAATGAAAAGCCGTATGTGGAAGAGACGTTGGTAGCTCAGGTGGGCGGGAAGCTTGTCGCAATGGCCTACTTCAACTATGAGGCGCTTCTGGAGCATCTCTCCACCGCGCACTCCAGCCTCAAGGAATGGCACGCCGCGGCTCAGGCCAACATGGACAACAGTGCCGAACAGGTTCGTAACTATCTCTCCCAATTCCGCGACGAGTTCTCAGCGTATTTCGCCGAGCTCAAGGCTCACGTCAACGCCCAACTGAGCGGCTCCGTCCGGATAGCGGAGATACAGCCGCGGGAAGAGCCGTTCGAGAAGACGCCGACGATGAAGATAAAGCGCTATCTGTACGCGTGAGCTGCAAGGCGGCTCCCTCGTACCGGCCGGGAGGCGCCGAAGCGGCGCTCCCACCTGCGTTCCGCAGGCCTCCTTACGGCCGATTCGCCAGAATCTCCTCGATGCGCGCCATCACGTCGTCGGTGAGTTTCTCCTTGGCCTCAACGGCCTTCATGTTCTCGGCTACTTGGTCCGGCCGGGAAGCGCCGGTTATCACCGTGCTCACATTCGAGTTCTTGAGACACCAGGCAATCGCGAGCGTCGCTTGCGAGATCCCCAGCTCACCGGCCAGCTCGCCGAGCTTTCGGAGCTTCTCTTTCATCGCTTCGTCGAGCGTCTCCATGAGCAAATCGCGCAACCATTCGTAGCCGGGAAGCGTTGCCCGCGCCCCTTCCGGTATTCCGTCATTGTACTTGCCGGTCAGAAGACCCGAATGCAGGGGGGACCAGATCGTTGTCCCCAATCCGATTTCGCTGTAGAGACGAGCGTATTCCCGCTCTACTCGCTCGCGGCTGAGCATATTGTACTGGGGCTGCTCCATGGTGGGCGGAGTCATATTGTACCGGCGCGCTACGGAGTATGCCTGCATGAGCTCCTGTGCGCTCCACTCGGACGTACCCCAGTAGAGGACTTTCCCTTGGCGAATGAGCTCGGTCATGGCAAACACCCACGGCTGTCCGGTTATAAGTCTATAAGTGGCAATTGTTTATCCGAATCAGCTTCTGGAGAACTGTAATCTGAATTCGT
>PWGF01000492.1 GCA_003554375.1 Spirochaetaceae bacterium | reverse complement strand
TCCGCCCCGCCTCCGCTTCCGGCGACCGCAACCACGTCGTGTCCCGGCGGAACGAGGCCTGCGTCCACGGCGCTCATCGTGATCTCCACCACGACCTTTGTCCCCTGCGAGAAGGTGTACAGCGTGTGGGCGATCAGCTCGACCGGCGGCATCCCGCCGAACTGTTCGCGGATCGCCGACTCGACGGTTCCCATCAGTGCGTGCGTGCAGGTGAGGATCTTGGCTCCCTTCTTGCGCGCCGTCGCAAGCTTGTCCCAGTTCGGTTCGCCGTACTTGGGCCACGTGCCCTGCTGCAGGGTCACTCCCACGACCTGGGCTCCACTCATCCTGGTGCGCTCGAGCATATCCACCGCCTTCACGACGGTGTCGCCGCCCGAGGCTACCACCAGATAGGTAAGCCCCCTATCCCCCAGCGCGCTGAGAGCGCATTCCAGGGTTGCATCCGTATGCTGGGCGCCCCCCTCCTCGAAGTACAGCACCTCTCGTTTCGCGTCCGCCATGTATTGCCTCCCGATCGCATCAATCCTACGTGTTGTGCCGTTTCTTGCAACCGATCGTTTGGCTATTTCCGGTCGGCCTCTGTGATCTCTTACGCGGAAGAGAAAGGGTGAGGGCATAGCAATGTCGCGTCACGATTGCGCCGCGTCGATGACTTCTGAAACGGATTTGCAAAATTCATTTAGGAATAGTCGTACGCGGTGCCGCCCGCTACCCGAAACGCCGGCGGCTGCGACAAGCTCGGAAAGGGATCGTTGTGTGTGTATCCCGGTGAAGATTACACGCATTTAATCCTACTGAAATGGTCGTGAAACTCCGGGGCTGTATAGTAGGAAACGTAGTCGACGGGATGGATGCCTCGTCGTGCTACACACGAAAGACGGTTCCCGGGTCAAATGGCCGGGATCCGGCGCTGCAGGATTAACTCCTGCGCGTCGCTTGCGTGCATCATCTACCCCCCAACGCATGGCTCGCTTGGAGCCAAGCATCCTAACCGAGCAACCCCTTTCTTCCCCCGGCTCCCCCCGCCGGGGGTTTTTTCTTGTCTGGTGCGGTAACCGTACTCTCCCGCGCGCTCCGAAGCGTGAAGGACGGGAGTGGCGTCAGAACCGGATGATTGCCGTGCCACAGTCAACGGCCACTTCTCCTTCGGTCTTGGTTTGGAAGTCCCTGCCTGAAGGATATCGTAGAGGAGGCATGACAGGAAGAAGTTGGTTGTATAGTATGGGAAAGAACGTTACAATGTAGCGAACACAAGGTACTAATTGCGACTTGATCCGCCGTTCCCTTTGCGTCTGCTACACGAGTCGCTGAGACACTGGTCGCCGAGACAAGGAGTCACCGGGATGGCGAGTATTGCGGCGTTAACCGGCTTTCTTTCGTTCCTGCTTGGGTATCTGGTGGTACGTGGAGATATCGCGTCTCGCGTTCGGCAGTCGTTTCTGTTGATGTCGGTTTTCCTGGGAATCTGGTCCGTCATTGCGGTGTTTGCCCTCTGGACTTCCGACCTGGATACGTTTCGACCCCTGTTTCTCATCGGAAGCTTGTTTCAATTGCTCCATTTCGGCGCATTCCTGCACTTCGCGCTCGCGGTTACGGAAAGAGCTCCACGTCGATACGGGCTTGTGTATCTTATCTACCTTCCCTGCGTGGTTTCGGCGGCGCTGTTCTGGCTGCACAACGACTATGTAAGCGACTTCGCCTTGATCGACCGGACGTGGCACTTGAACCACCAATACGGTTCAGCAGCGTTCTTCAGCATGGTGGTGGTTTGGTTGGCCTGTTACGTGACGTCGGCAGTCGTGTATTTCAAGAGGGCGGCCGCCTCGGCAACGGTGCGAGTACGGCGCGTATTTCGCGTACTCGGGGCTTCGGTGGTCATCCTGATGGTAATCACCTTCACGGAGGTGGTTATCGTCCCTCTATTGTTTCGAGTACCTTCCCAGGGAAGCGTACTGTTGTTCAAGCTGCTCTGGCTGCTCTGTTTCGGCTACCTCGTCGATCGGTTTCACTTCCTCACCGCCCCTCCGCGGCTGGAAGAGATCGCTTTGGTCGCATTTCCCGGCTACGTTGTGGTGGTCGTCGACAATCGTCGCACGGTGCATTGTGTTAATGAGGAGGCGTCGCTCCTGTTCGAGGCGCCGAGTGAATCGTTCCGGGGAGTCGCGCTCGACGACCTGTTCGAGGGCGGGACACGGCTGTGCGAAATGATCGATGTACGCCGTGAGGCAGGGGCGCCATCGGTATCGGTTGTTCTGGACGCGCGGAACAACGGGGCATCGAACGGGCTCCTCGACATCAAGGCATCTGCGCTGCGTGACAGCGCGGGCGACCACATCGGGTATGTTTTCGTCGGTCTGCAGGCGTTCGGTACGCAGCGCTCGGAGCTCATTGCGGGGATCACTCCCCGCGAGGCGGAGATCATCGAGAAGATCCTCGCCGGCCACACGAACGCAGCGATCGCCGAGCAGTTGTTTATCTCGGAACGGACCGTAAAGACGCATATCACCCATATCTTCAATAAGCTCGATGTCGAAAACCGTATCCAGCTCTATGGCCTTCTCAAAGACAACCACTTCATTTCCAGCCATTCCGCGGATCGCCACCTTATCCGAATCCCAGGGGAGTTCCGCGACGGTAGACGCTCTCCTCCGCGGGAGTGAAGCTCCGGCGGCAGCCGTCTGAGTTGCCTGGCCGGTGGCTTGCCACCGGGGATGCGCTTGCTGCGCCCGCCCTGCCCGGGGGCCGGAGTGACCGCCCAAAAGATGGGGTGGCGGCACGAGATCGAACTCGCCCCCCGGCCCGGGGGCCGGAGCGAGAACACCGTGTGAACGCTCCGCGCCAAGAGCGGCCGCAACGTACGCAAAATACGACTCAGGTACGATGCGCGCGGGGGAGGGCTCCCTTAGAATCGGCGACGGCCGGGGCACCGGACTGCTCCGGCACCAGGAGGTGCGTGATGGAGCAAGCTGTACGGGTCGTGATGATTCACGACTGTCCGTTCTTGTTCGAGGGGGTGCGTGCGATCCTTGCCGGTGAACCGAGCGTCCGAAAGGTCGGTGAGGCAAGAAACGCACCCGATGTACTGGTGCTCTGTTCGGCTCCCCCTCCGGAGGTGGTGATCGTCGACCTTGGATCAAGCGAAAGCGAAGCGCTGCGAATGCTGGAGCAGGTCAAGGAGCTGTGTGCAGACGCCCACATTGTGGTTTTGATCGAGCCATGTGGATCTCAGCGTATGCGCGCGGCGGTTACCGCCGGTGCGCAAGGGCTTGTGTCCAGAAACGCCGGCGGCGATCAGCTGCGTGCGGCGATGCGGGCCCTGCTTCGAGGTCAGTGCTACGTCGATCCGGAACTGGCAGGCGTTCTCATGACTACGGTTGCCATGATTTGCGAAGAGGCGTTACCGCATACGGATACCGGGTACGGTGCATTGACGGTGCGTGAGCGGGAAGTCTTCCGCCTTCTGGCAAACGGCATGACCAACAAATCGATCGCCTACGAACTGGGAATAAGCCACAAGACGGTTCAGACTCACCATCTTCGCATCATGCGCAAACTTGATCTGCATGACACGGTGGATCTGATTCGATACGCCGCCACGACGGGGCTAATCGAGATGGAAGAGTGGGTCGCTATCCGATGAAGGACTGGGGTGCTGCGTTTCCTTGTAACGCCTGGTTTGGGCCCGTCGCGCGCAGCCGGTGTGGTACTGGACCGGAACTGCGTTGACTCGGAGGTCGGTCGAAGCGAGCGCGCTAACCATGTACGGCAGACCTGCACTGCCGGGTCTGCCGTACAATCTTTCACACACTGCACCTTAGTGGAAATAGACGTCCATTCCGTACGGAGTATCCGGATCGTGGTGGACGTTTCCGGAGTAGCTGTTGCCTGTCTCATTGCCCGGAGGACAATGATCGTTCGCCCACGCCGTACCGTCAGACCCGTACACAGTTGCCCAGCCGCCCCAGATCAAGATTCCGCCACCAAGCCATTGAGCTGAATTGTCTTCTATTGTGTTTCCATAGATGGTGGCCTCACCATAGACAATGTAGATTCCCCCGCCGCTAGCCTGCCAGTAACCTTCGCTCCTATTGCCGGAGATAGTGTTGTTCTTGACCTGGACTGAACCACCGTATATGTGTATTCCGCCACCGTTCCGGTGGGCTCGGTTGTTGAGAATTTCGTTCTCTTCGATGGTAACAGTGGAATACGAGCTCAGGATTCCACCTCCTCCGCCTCCGGTATGCTCGACTTCGGCGACATTATCGGCTATTAGATTTCCGGAGATTGTCGCTGTTGAGTAGTGGGAGATTGTGATCCCCCCGCCGTCCGAGTAAGCCCCCGAGGTGTACTCGGCCTTGTTCCCGGTGATGGTATTCTCGGTGATCGTCGCCTCTGATGCCGAAACTACTATCGCCCCTCGGCCGGAACCGACATTACCAGTGATTGTGTTGCGCGTGATCTCCGCGGACGAGTCGTCGCTGACGGTAACGGCTCCCCGAAAGTCACCACCCGAAGTGTTGTCCGTTATCTCGTTGTCGCTGATCGTAGCGGTGGAGGAGTGTATCACCGTGATTCCGCCGGTTCGGTGAACCGGGTAAGCCGCCGAATTGCCGGTAATGGTGTTGCCTGTGATAGTTGCTACTGCTTGATCTGCGATCCGAACAGGCTCGCCGCTGTGATTCTCGAATATGTTGCCTGAGAGATTTACCGATGATGCTCCGTTCACGTAGAGACCGGCTACACGCCATGCACCGGCTACATGCCGTGCAGTGTTCTGCGAAAAGGTGTTCCCCTCAAAGGTGACGGTGGACTCATCGGTAACGGCAGCTCCGCCGCCGTTATAGGCTGTGTTCAAGGTGACCAGGTTGCCTTCTATCCTCGGTGAAGAGTTGGAGATGAAAAGACCTCCGCCGTAACGCTCCGAAATGTTGTCAGTGACGTTGCCGGTGACCACGTTGTCCTTTATCACCGGTGAGGAGCCGTCAGAGATGGTAAACCCTCCTCCGGCGGCAGACAGGCTCGATGCATTGCCGGTAACCACGTTGCCTTCTATCAGCGGGGACGACCCGCCGGTGATGAGGATTCCTCCAGCCCTTGCGCTGGTAAGGGCCTGCCCATTGGTAATCGTAAAACCCTGGAGAACCGCGTCCTCGCCTTCGCCACCGGCGAAGGTAACGACCGGTCCGGAATCCCCTCCGTCAATGATCGTGGTCTCTACTACTTCCTCGTCCGTTGGGTCGGAGCTCCTTACAGTGATGTCCTTGCCCGTGAAATCGATGTTCTCTTGGTACGTTCCGGGCATCACGATGACGACACTGCCGTCGCCGGCAGCGTTGATCGCCGCCTGGATAGTGCCGTAATCGGTAGGAACGATCAGTTCACCGGGTAGTTCACCGGGATCGTCCCCGGGCGCCTCGCCGGGATCATCCCCAGGATCAACGTCGTCCTCCCCGTTCGAATGGTCGGTCGTGGTATCGCCTCCCATCAAGTCACCGTTACACGACCACAGGCCAAAGACGAGGATAAACGTGGCTACTACAACCACGGTAATTCGCAATGAACGCAACATAACATGCCTCCCTGACCTCTTCCGGAGGTCGGCCGCGATACTACGGTGAAGTCTATGAACGCCGCCGGTGCAGGACAATTGGCGGCTGTCTCACTTCGGTAAGAGAAATGCCTACCCGTGTAAGGCATGCGGACGAGGGCGATCGGGCCGACGTCCATTGCTCAATACTGATTCGGCCGATCTGTGCGGCATACCGCTGCGATCCCGGGCCATGTTGAAGATGTGGATACGCGACTCGTATTCGTCTCGGACGTGCGCAAAGGGGGAAGTCGTCCACACGCTCCGCAACCCCGTGCTCCAAGTGCCGGCCCAGCGCCTCCTCCGCCCCTCACTTGTGCCATCGACAACCTCCAGCTTTTCGTCTTCCACTGCACCATCCAACGGGTCGTCGCCTCCGTACGAAGACCGGCACAGCCGCTCCGATTTTGACGACGTGCGCGGGGCATTGGTGGCATTTCGCGCACTTCGTGATACAAAAAACCCCCGGCGGGGGGAACCGGGGGTAAGGAGGGGTTGCTTGGTTGGGATGTTTGGCTCCAAGCACAGCCATGCGTTGGGGGATACGTATGATACGCAACTACGCCGTGGGAATGGTTCCCACGCTGGTTGATCCCGGCTATTGCCGCAACACTATAGAGTCGCCGGAACTGTGCTCCGAGGATCTTCTCCATTGTGTGTAGTGCGACGGGGCATCCGGCCCGTCGCCTACATCTCCCAGCATACGGCATCGGGATTTCATTACCATTTCACTAGGATTAAATGCGCGTAATACGTGATCTGAGTAAGGCGGAGGGAGAAAATCCCCTTTCGCACTTTGCCGGGTGTTCTAGCGACCCCGAGCAGGAATGTGCCGCGACATACGGGAACAAGCGCCTCGAATCCGGGCAGTCTCACCGTTGCCTATAGGCCTCTTGCGCTGCCGTCGACCTTGCCACTCCAGAGAACTCCCCCTAGAATCACTTCCTTGATGAAAGACGCCAAGCAGATTCTTGCGCCGGGGACGCGGAAGGAGGGCACATGTTTTCGATGAGGGAACGGACGATCGATGTGGTCCGGCGACGGGTCGAAGGCTACGTGCCGTTTGAGTTCGACCTCTGCCCTTCGCTGAAGAAGGAGTTCTTCGAGCGGACCGGCCGGTCGGACTACCGGACATACTTCGGTATGCCCCTGCGGTGGGTCTCCGCGGGGCCGGAGCGGAGAGACATCGACTTTGGGCAGTACTTCTCGCGTCCTGAGGATCTGACGGAGATCGATGCGTGGGGTATTGGACGCAAGAAGGGTGGGTTCGAGCATTTCGAGCAAATGTTTCCTCCCATGGGTTCGTTTACCTCGCTCGCCGAATTCGAGGCCTTCCCCTATCCGGATGCCGACGAGCACTTCGATTGGGACGCAACGGCTCGGGAGATCGAGCAGATACAGAGCTCGGATCTTGTCGCCGTGGCACAGATGAATATAACGATATTCGAGATCGCCTGGTACCTGCGGGGAATGGAGACGTTCATGATCGATCTGATGATTCGGCCTGAGCTTGCCGAGTATCACATGGACCGTCTAACCGCGATACGCCGTACGTGTGCTCGGAGATACGTTGAGGCCGGGGCAGACATCCTGCACCTCGGCGACGATGTGGCTACACAACGTGGGATGATGATAAGTCCGGACATGTGGCGGCGGTGTCTCAAGCCTCGGCTCGCTTCGGTGATCCAGTCGGCTCGAGAGGCCGATGCCGGCATCATCATCGACTATCATTCCGACGGCGACATTACCGAAATCGTCGAAGACCTCGTCGAGATCGGGGTCGATGAGCTGAACCCACTCCAGCCCGAATGCATGGACCCGTATGAGATCAAGCGCCGATACGGGGGCCGCCTCTCGTTGCGGGGTGGAGTGGGAACACAGACGACGATGCCGTTCGCAACGCCCGATGAGGTTGAGACGGTGTGTCGTAGCTTGATCGCCGAGCTCGGCCGAGGTGGCGGATTCGTGCTCGCACCGACGCACGTGCTCGAGCCGGAGGTCCCTTGGGAGAACATAGAGGCGATGTGTCGGGTGGTCGCCGAGCATAACGAGAGCACCGGCGGAACCGTAAGTCGGCGAGAGTAATCACGCCTGTTGGAGCCGAAGGATGCGCGATGGCGCCAACGGTTCGAGAACCTGCTGAAGGCGTATGCCCTGTTTGAAGAGGCCACCATCGCGGATAGACTATCCGTGCTCGAGTTCGCTATCTTTGGAAGCTCCGTAACTGAAGAGACCGCGAGCGAGCTATCCCGAGAGCTGAACGAGCGCGTACCGATTCCGTATGCGTCGATGCCGGTTGCGATGGGCGTTCCATGCGACCCCGACTGTCGGAAGAGTTGCGCATAGTGCCGAATCGCACCCAGGTCCGGAGCCGCCGCGCGAACCCGGCTCCTATAATCGAAACCATTGAGGGTTTGAGTGTAGGCAGGATACGGCGGCATATCAATACTTGACAGCCGCATTCGCATGCTACGCTCACATGCTCCCGCCAAAATCTGGTGCAAGAAGCGCTTCCATCAGGTATAGTGGGGCCATGCCGCAGTCGATCACGCACGGCAAGTCGCACACCGCATTTGAAAGAGCATTGAGACGCGGCAGAAGGGATACTTCCGTCATCTCCCGTCTGTCGGGTCATGACAACCGATTGGTGAGTCTTAGCTCAGTCTTGGAAGCCGCGTCCGCCGGGAACGAGAGCTACATCGGGATCCGAGAGATCCCGGTTGATTCCATTGTGGGATCGGAGAACAGGGCTGACGATTTCTCCCGCGGCTTCCACCCGCGCAAGCGCTGGATAGGGGAGCGTTGGGTGCATATTCACCACCTGATGTCGCAGGGATCGCTCAACGATGCAGTATCGGTGTTCGAAGTCGGCGGCGCCTACTTCGTGCGTGACGGGCATCACCGAGTATCCGCGGCCAAGGCATTGGGTTTGGCGTTTATGACCGCCGAAGTCCGCAGCTACCCCCTCCCGTATAGCCTGCCGGACGGAATGGATCGGAACATGCTACCTCTGCTGCGCGCAAAGGATCGCCTTCATCAGCGGACGGGGATTTTCGATGTCGTATCGGATCGGGACTTCCACGTTGCGTGTGCTTCCACTTGGGATTGGCTGGAAGTGGAGATCAATGAATACAATCGCCGGTACTTCGAACGGCGGGCCGGGCGGCCCCCGTCTTCACCCAGAGAGCAGATCAAACCGTGGTACAGAAGTCTCTATCGGAACGCGATCGACTACATAAGGGACAACTCTCTCCTGTATCTGTTTCCCGGGAAGCGGGAGACGGACATATTCATCGACATAATCCGGTACTTCAATTCATACGATGATCCGGACAAGATGTCGGTCGGAGAGATATACGAGCTCTTCGTTTCCAAGAGACAGAAGCAGACCCCGTTGCTAACGCTTGCTCATATGCTTGCTCGTTGGTTCCGTATGATGCTCATGTCCCCGGAGGAAGAGTACAGGTCGTTCATTCGTGCCGGCCAGATTGACCGCTTGATAGATGGCTTCGTCCGGATGCCCCAGGAGAAAGGCGTATACCGCTATCTTCAAACGCAGCTGATCCACTGTGCTGCACCGTTGCTGAAGCAGAGCTACGGCCGTGCGCCGTACATCCAGGAGCTCACACCGGTATGGTATGAACGCTTCTACGCGCCGATGGCTCGAGCGGCCATGCAGCATTCGCCTAAACCCGCCGCTCAGTTTCGCTACTACAAACGGATGAGCCGCAGATACTTCCGGCAGGTGATCACCGGCGAGCTGACTGCCGAAGAGGCGCAGCGTCTGACTATCGGTTCACCTTGACTCGTTGTCGTTGCTGCTCGCCCAGCTCCTCGCGCCGTGGTAGCATGTGTGCATCACACCGGCCCCAGCTTCGCGATTGCCGGCGGGCTGGCGATTTTCGTCGGAATGGATTCGATGCTGCAGAGTATGGCGGACGAGTCGTACGTGAATCTGGCCCACTACGAAACAGGAAGCGCGCAGATCGCCGCGGCGGGCTACTGGGAGGAGCGGGAGCAGCGGCCGCTCAATCTCACCGTCGATGAACCGGAACGGCTGCTCGAATCGCTCGATGCCGCCGGGATCGCTGCCGCCCCGCGGGTCGTTTTCGGCGGAGAGCTCGTCGTCCGCTACGACCCGTACCCGGAAGATGGCTCGGTCCGGATGGACTTCATCGGCGTCGATCCGGGGCGCGAGGCGCATGTGTTCCGGCTCGCAGAGCACATCGTAGACGGCGAGTGGCTCAAGCCTGGCGGCGAGCAGGTACTTCTCAGCTCGTGGCTCGCCGAACGGCTCGGGGCGCAGGTCGGCTACCCGGTGACCGTTCTCACGCGTACCCGTGACGCTTTCCATCAGATCCTCGACCTGGAGGTCGCCGGCATCTACGAGACGCCGAACCCGCAGCTCGACCGGTCGACCGCCTATCTGCCGCGCGCCATCGCCGATGAGTATCTGGAGATGGATGGGGCGGCGACTTCGGTGGTGCTCTCACTTCCCGGCGGCATTCCTTCGGGGGCGGCGATCGAGGAGGTGCGCTCGGCGACGGACCTCGACGGCCTCCGGCTGCTCGATTTCCAAACTCGCTACGGGCGATCGCCGCGGACAAGTCGTCTGCCGGAGTGGAGGGGCTCGCCGGCAAAGTGGGCGCACGGTCTTCCGGGGTGTGGGCGATCGCGCTGCGAAACATCTTCCGGCACGGGCGGCGCACGGTGCTCTCGATTTCCGCTATTGCGGTTGCGGCGATGTCGGTGCTGCTCTTCGCGGGACTCATGCGTGGAATGCAGGAGGACATGAAGTGCAACTCCTTCAACTTCGGCGAGGGCGAAATCCGCATCCGCCATGAGCTCTTCGACCGTTACGAATACATGAACCCGATGCACTACGTTGTGGAGGACTACCGGGGTCTGGTCGAGCGAGTGATGGAACTCGCCGACGTGCGCACGGTAAGCCCGCGCGTGGTCGTGCCGGCCGGCGCCTTTCGCGGCGAGCGGCTCATCACTGCGCGGGGGCTCGGCATCGACCTCGACCTCGAACGCCAGTATCAGGAGATAGATGAGCTCATCGTGAGTGGCCGGGCACCGCAGCCGGACGCACCGGAGGCGCTTCTCGGTGTGCGGCTTGCCGAGCGGCTCGGCGTGGAGCCGGGAGACATGGTGACCTTCCAGACGCAGACGCGCTCGCGGCGCTCCAACGCGTTCACGGTCGACGTGGTCGGGCTCGCCGGCTTTCCGGTCGCGGCAATCGACCGGACGACTTTCCTTATGCCGATCGAGCCGGCCGCGCGCTTTCTGCGCATGGGCGATGCGGCGGTGGAACTCCTCGTCAAGAGCGAGAGCGGCGACAGTGCAACGCTGGCGGACCGCATCAACACGGAGGTGGATGAACGCGGGCCGACCGGCGTGCGGGCAACTACGTGGATGGAGGCGGGATTCGCCTACCCAACGGTACAACTGGCAGATGCGTGGCTGGTTGTCTTCGCCGGATTCTTCCTGGCCCTGGCGATTACCGTGATCGTGAACACAACGCTGATGGCGGTGCGTGAGCGCACGCGGGAAATCGGGACGCTCGCCGCGCTCGGGATGAGAGACCGAACGATCGTACGGCTCTTCACTACCGAAGCGTTCTACATCGGCGCGATCGGTACCGCGATCGGAATCGGACTCGGGCTGGCGGCCTCCGCGGTGCTTGGCGTGACCGGTATCGACGTCAGCGCCCGGATGGACGCCGCAGACATCAATATTGCCTCGATCCTATACCCGGTCCTTTCGGCGGCGGCAGTGCTGCGGGTAGCTGCGGCGACGCTCGTCGTTTCGACGCTCGCTGCGCTCTTCCCCTCGGCGGCAGCCGCCCGCATGAAACCGGTGGAGGCTCTGCGCGAGTAGGGGAGGGCACAGTGGAGGCGCTGCCGCCTGTCGCGCGGAGAGTCGGCGCGACAGTAGCCGGGAGCCGACAGTCGCACGGACGCGATAGTACCCGGAACCGACCCGGTTAGGATCGCTCAGTCGATGACCGAGGGGCCAGTGTTCTCGTCCCGGCCCGGAAATGGCTACTCCCACTCGACCCATTCCAGAACGTCGTACCAGCTTGGGTCTTCACGGTAGTAGAGTGTGAAGACCTCGGCCGTCTCTTCCGCGGTAGCGTATTCGACGCTGTGGAAGTGGCCGGTGCCGTCCAAGTATTCAACGTGGTAGAGGTCGTCGCCAATCATCGCTTGAACGGTGTACTCAGTGTCGGACATCACTAGAAATATATTGTCATCATCCAGAGCCGCGAGCTCCTCCAGCACCTGCTCCAGAGTGGCGTCGTCGGTCTCGTCGCCCAGGGCGTTCCTGAGCGCGATCGGCCCCCCGTCCCTGGTTATCGGACCGGCGTCCGGGTCGGTTTGCCCGGCGTCCGTGACTTCCTGGGGCGCGTCGTCGCCGCAGGAAACCAGGGCAACGGCGCCGGCCGCAATAACGACGACCGGAACCAGCCGGCGCAAAACGTGTAGTGCTTTCATCTTGTTCCTCCCACCGGCAGTGTATCCGACACATGATAGTGAGGCAATGCGATGCAAGGAGAACGGTGCAATGACGGAAGTGCGGATAGAGGTTTCGAAATACACCTCAGCAACAAAGACGGAAGAAGCGTCACGGACCGTATACGGTAATCCAACGGCACAAGAGGGCATGAAAGTCGTTCCGATATACGTCGGCCTGTCCGGCCTATCCTAGACCAGTGGGTTTCGGAAACTGCTGTAGCGGATCAACGACCTCCACGAACGGGAACCGATTGAAATCGGTGTCACGTGTGTAGATCGTCCTGATCCCGTGTTTCCGCATAAGGATTGCCGTGTGGGCGTCAAAGAATAGATTGCCACGGATGTCGGGTATCTCCGAGAACGATTCTTTACGTGAGGTACCACAGGGACGATCGGCTTCGCCACTCTTCCAGACACGTTCGGGAGGCGGTGTGTTCAGGCGCAGCCCGATCGGCCGCATAGAGCAAAATGTTCGTATCTACGACGAACACGCTTAGCGCTCCATGACATCGTAGAGCGAATCGCGGTTGGCAAGGTTTACGCGAGCTCCGCCCGTACGGAACATCGGAAGAGGAGGGAGCTCCGGCGGCTCATCGTGCCGTTCCAGATGCGCTCGCAAGGCAGCTTCAACCAATTCCGACATGGTACGTCCCTGTCGTACCGCCTCTTGCTTGAGCCGGGCCATTGTCGCGTCGCTAATGCTGAGCGTCGTCTTCATATGGACAACCATGCTCACGGTACGGATAGATGTCCATTATCCCGTTCCTGCCCTTGGGCGGGACACGACACGCCGTGTCAGCTCCCCCCCATACCCGAACGAGCCGCCCTTGCGCCGACCGGGGCAGGGTATCCAGGGAGTGTCAGCCCCCACACCCGCAGGAGCCGCGCTCGCACGCAGCCGGGCGGCACTCGCCGCCGCCGCAGCAGGTCTCCGGGGCAGTGCCGCGGGAGACGCTCATGATCGAGATCAGCCTGCGGAGCCGGTCCGAGCCGCACGATCCGCACACGAGGTCAGGCTGATCGCTTCCGACGCCGACGAGGTACTCGCTCACTGTCAGGCAGGAGTTGCACTGATACTCGTAGAGAGGCATGGGCACTTCATACCGAATCGCCGCTCGAGTGTAAAGGCGTCTCGCGTCGTCGCGGCGCGCGCATGGCTGAACGGCTGCCACCAGAGCGGCGGACGGAAGCTTGACAATTGCCAAAGCAGCATCATGATCTGCATATGAGAACGGGTTTGAGAGTCGAGTCGGACGCAGTACGATTCTTCACGGAGACGGCACAATCAAAGCGGAGAACGTCGAAGGCCGTCGTGAACGAGACGAGCCACGATATTCGGAAGACGTGCGGATAGGATAGGAGCCGGCCAACGCCGAAGCCGGCCGGCGGCGAACCCGGCCAGAGCGGAGCCCGGTCAACGCCGAAGCCTGCCCGGGCCGAGCCCGGCTAGAGCCGATCATGGACCAGAGGTACAGCCTGACAGCCAAAAGCGGCCTTTCGCGGGCCCCGATGGCCGACAGTTTTCTCACCGCCCTCTACCGGTGCCTGGCGCCCTATCGCGGCTGCGCCCACGGGTGCAGCTACTGCGACGGCCGGGCTGAGAAATACTTCGTCGCCGGCGACTTCGACCGGGAGATTGGGGTTCGCCATAACCTTGTGGACCTTGTCGGCCGCCAGGTGGAGCACGGTTTCACCTCGCGGGAATATGGCGCGGTGTGTATCGGCTCCGGCGTCACCGATATCTACCAGCCGCTGGAGGCCGAGCTGGGACTGACCCGCGGGCTGCTCGAAGCTCTGCTCCCGGCCGGACTCCCGCTCATAATCCTGACCAAGAGCGATCTGATCGTACGCGACTTCGATCTCCTCCGGCAGTTTCCTTCGGTGCTGATTGCGATGACCATTACCACCACCGACGAAGGAGCAGCGGCCAGCCTGGAGCCTGGGGCCCCGCCGGTGGCCAGGCGCCTCGAGGCCCTCCGCAAGGCCACGGCTGCCGGGTTTTCCACCGGGGTAATGGCCATGCCGCTCTGTCCCGGGATAAGCGACAGCGCCGAGCATTTCGACGCACTCATCCAGGGCGCGCAAGCAGCCGGCGCCGGGTTCGTATGCCCCGGCGGTCTCACCCTGCGCCCCGGGATTCAGAAAGAACACTTCATGGAAACGCTCAAAGCCGGCTACCCCCGCCTGGAAAGCGCCTACCGGAAGCTCTATGCCAACGAGCGGGCTTCCGGACTGCCCAGGAACGGCGCCGACCGTGCGCCGCAGCTTGCCCTGAGCCGCCGACTGACCGCGGCCGGCATACCCCAAATGATCCCCTGCCGCATCTACAGCAAAATGCTCGCTCTCCCGGACAGCTTCGCCGTACTCTTCAGTCATCTGCAAGGCCTCTACGATGCCCGCGGCGTGAATACCAGCCGCTTGAAAAGCGCCGCGGGATTGTACCGGCGGTGGCTCAAAGAGGAACGCACAGCCCTGCGCCGCCGCAAGTTTCCTCCGGTCGCCTCCGATCCCTGGCCGATCACCAGAATCCTAAGCGAAAGATTGCTGCAGCTGTTGCGAACGGACAATTCCGGTTCGCCCCCGGCCGACGGTGCCCCGCAGGGGGAATCAGGCTTCGCCGAGCTCTGCGGAAACTCCAAGCTGGCCGCCCTGTGCGCCAGACTTGCACCGGACGGCGCCGATTTCGACTATTCCGCACTCAAACTGCGCGCGGACTGACATCGGCGTCCGGCCATGGACGCCTCCATGCCCGTGGGCGCGACACGATGGACCGAGTGGCCCCGCGAACCGCGATGCCGGAGCCGCTCGGGTTGTGGTATACTCCGCGCCATGCCGCACCGCCCCAGTCATCGACCTATGGAGCGCACGGAAGGAACGGATGCCGAAGTTGTCGTGGTGGGAGCCGGGCCGGTG
>PWGF01000327.1 GCA_003554375.1 Spirochaetaceae bacterium | reverse complement strand
CGGCTCGACGGAGAGGCGGCGAATGCCGAGGCCCAAGAAAAACGGGACCATAACCGGGTCCGAAGCGGCCTCACCGCACACCGCCAGCTCCGCACGGCCGTCGCCAAGCGAATCGACAAGCCGAGCAATGGCCCGTAAGACGGCGGGGTGATGGTGGACGTACAGCTTGCCAACCCGCTCGTTCGTACGATCCACCCCGAGGAGGTACATCACCAGATCGTTCGTTCCCACGCTTAGGAAGTCCGCCTCTCGTGAAAGCACGCCGGCACTCTCGATGGCACTCGGCAGCTCGATCATCGCTCCCACCAGCGCGTGCTCGTTGAATTCCAATCCCTCCCGCCGCAGCTCTTCCTTGCACTCCTCCAACAGCTGCTCGGCCTGCTGGAACTCATCCACGCTCGAAACCATGGGGAACATTATTCGCAGCGACGTCCCGGCCCCCGCTCCAGCGCGAAGCATCGCCCTCAACTGATCGCGAAACAGGTCAGGATTCGCCAGGGAGAACCGAATACCGCGCATTCCTAGAAAGGGATTAGCCTCTTGATTGTCGACATCGGCATCAAGGAGCTTGTCCCCGCCGATGTCAAGCGTCCGCAGGACGATTTCGCGTCCCGCCATGGCGCCGACTACGGAGCGGTAGATGTAATACTGTTCCTCTTCGCTCGGGAAATCCTTGCGAACCAGAAACGGGAATTCGCTCCGATACAAGCCGATTCCGTCCGCGCAATTGGCTTTGGCTACGTCTACGTCCGCGACGAGATTCACGTTGGCCATAACCTGCATCCGCGTACCGCATTGGGTCACCGCCTCTTCCGGAACTCCTCCCGCCGCCGTCTCGGCATTGAGCTCGCCGATCTGCTCCCGATAGCGATTCCGGGTCTCCTCTTCAGGGGCGACAAGGACTTGCCCGTTCACCCCGTCAACGATCAGCGGCGTCCGTTCCGGAATTTCGAATACGCGGTTATCGCGGACGAACACCAGAGGCAGCCCGAGGCTTCGTGCCAGTATCGAGACATGGCTGGTTGCAGCGGCGCCCGAGAGCACGAGCCCCTCCACGTGCTGAGCGGCAAGCTTGACGAGCTCACTGGGGAAAATGTCGCGCGAAATCACCACTTGTCCGGTATAGTCCCCGTGATCGGTCTCGTCACTGACCAGATTGCGGAGAATCCGGTGACCGAGATCTTGGACATCCTGTGCTTTCTCCTTGAGCCGCGTCTCCCCGTTTCCGCCGAACAGCTCGACGAACCGTCCCACGACCATCTGAACCGCCGCGACCGGACTCATCCCCTCTTGGACGGCGTCCAGCATGCGCCCGGAAAACTCTTCGTCCCGCAGGATGAGCAAGTGACTGGAGAAGATCAGGCCGGCCACGTCCGAGTACCGCCTCTCAGCGTCCACCTGCAGCTCCTCCAATTGGCTTCGAGCACGTTCCAAGGCCGCCTCGAAACGCTCGACCTCCTGACTTACCGACTCGAGGCGGGGCGGCTCGGGGGCCCACACGTGCGCCGCGCCGTCAAGGTGCGTTGCCTCCCCCCAACCGATGCTCGGTCCCGCGCTCCGTCCGACGAGCGTCCCGATTTCTTCCACGCCATGAAGCCGTGCGCGCTCCTTCTCTCCTTCGGCGTGGATATCCATCAGGAGCGACGCGTTCTCGAGGGTGGCTGCAAGCTGACTGGCGATCGCCCGCAACGCCTTTGCATCGTGCTCGCTGAAGTAGCCTGCCCGGCGATGTTGCAGTGCGATCACACCGATCCGGACGAGCCCCCGCCGAATAGGCACAGCGAGGAAGCTCTGATACTCTTCCTCCTTCAGCTCCGGCACGACCTTGAAGCTCGGGTGTTCTTCTGCGCGGTCGACGCGAACCGGTCGGCGCTGCTCGAGCGAAAGCCCGGTCAAGCCCTCTCCGATCCGCAGCCGAACTCGGCCCACGGAATCCGGGTTCAGCCCTCTGGTGGCGCGGAGAACGAGCTTCTCCTCCGCCTCGTCATAGAGATAGATCGAGCACACGTCGCTCAGCATGTGCTGAGCAACAAGCTCCACCACATCCTGGAGGAATCCCCCGAGGTCAGATCGCTTCTCGAATAGGCCCGAAAGCTCGGCAACTGAGCAGATTAAATCGATGTTGTCTTTCTCCATTCGCCCTCCCCCGGTCCGAAGTCACAACCTACCGCCGGCGGGTAGCAGATCTCCCTTGTGACGATGTCCGCTCCGGGCGGCTACCGCCGTTACGGTGGAGCCACCTCGGCAACTCCCGGGCGGGATCCTCGCGAGACCGACGCCTCCGCCCCGAATAACCTACGCCACCAGCGCACTCAGGCGGCTTCGGATGAACTCGCTCTTCTCTTTGAGTCCGATAGCTCCCGTATCCAGAAGCAAAACGTTTGGGCGCTTCGAATCGAGACGAACCGCCCCGCCACCCGTTTCGATCATACCGAGCACGCGGTCCACCGATACGTCGGCCACCTTTGCAAACTCAACCTCCAGCGTCCCGCGGCGCTCCTGTATCCGCGCGATGTTGAGTTTTCTGCAAAGAACCCGGATCTCCGCCAGCGAGAGTAGGCTCTGAACCTCATCCGGAAGCGGCCCGAACCGATCCTCCAGCTCCGCGTGCACCGATTCCAGCTGTTCGGCCCGATCGATTGCCGCGATCTTCTTGTACACCTCCATTTTCTCCGCCGGCTGCGACACGTAGGAGTCAGGAATGTAGCCCGCGTAATCCAAGTCAAGGAAGACCTCGGTCTCAGTCTCGGACTTGTCGTCGCTAAGCGACCGAACCGCTTCATCCAGAAGCTTGAGGTACATATCGAATCCAACCGAAAGTATATCCCCGCTCTGTTGGCGCCCCAGAAGATTGCCGGCGCCGCGCACCTCAAGATCCTTTAGCGCAATCTTAAAGCCACTTCCCAGTTCCGTATAGTCCCCGACCACCTGCAATCGCTTCATGGCAACTTCGCTCAGCGCCCGCTCATTCGGGTAGAAGAGGTACGCGTATGCAAGACGGTCGCTCCTACCGACACGTCCCCGAAGCTGATACAGCTGAGATATGCCGTAGATATCGGCGCGGTCGATGACAATGGTGTTGACGTTCGGGATATCGAGCCCGTTCTCGATGATCGTCGTTGCCACGAGCACGTGATAGCCGCCGTGCACGAAACGGTGCATAACGTCCTCGAGCTCTTGAGCGCTCATCTGCCCATGGGCCGTGCCCACGATCGCTTCCGGAACCGCCTGCTCGATGAACTGCCTGACCCGCCGGAGCGTATCCACCCGGTTATGGAGGAAGTAGACTTGACCCCCGCGCTCTATTTCCCGGCGGATTGCGGCGGCTACCGTCTCCTCGTCGAACTCTTTGATCACCGTCTCGATCGGCAACCGGTTGTGCGGCGGCGTCCTAAGCACGGACATGTCCCGGATCTTAAGCAGGCTCATGTGAAGGGTGCGCGGAATTGGGG
>PWGF01000545.1 GCA_003554375.1 Spirochaetaceae bacterium | reverse complement strand
CTCCAATCACATTCTAGATGGCCATGTCGGATGTCACCTAGGAACCGTCATAGATATTAGATGTTTCTCTTAGAGGAGCATCAGTACCAGATACATCATGGTGATCTCTACCAATTACAATCGGGGCTTTGATTTTCCCTTCTCTTACTGCTTTATTCATTCTCACTGCACATTCAATTCTGCCTTCACAGTCTGAATAAAGAATTCTGGCTTAAGAGCCTACTGTCATTTTATTTGCCTTTGCTTCTTGAATCCATTTCATGTTGGACTTTATCTAGGTGTGGATTTCAGGCTCTGCAACTGTTAGTTGTTCTTACATAACACTGTAAGCTATCTCATCTGTGTGGTAGAGTTCATCAGGGTTGCCTGAAGTGCACACCCATCTGTAAGGTCCAAATCCACAGTCAAAATATTCAGGTCCAAGTATATCTTCAACATAGGATTTGTATTTGGGTTCTCCATTAGGTTGAGTAACCTCTGCTTTGGCTAAACCAGCTTCATACAAGAAAGCATTTCCATAGTCAAAGAAGTACATGTTAGATTTCTGAACTATTTTGTTTATAGCTGTGATTTGACGTCTTAAAGATTCCTATACTCTTTCTTTGAATTTAGGTGGATCTGTCACCATAAGATCAAAAGATTCTTATATAGTCATGCCTACTGGGTAATAACCTCCGTCGTAGGGATTGTGAAGTGAAGTTTAATCAGAACCTAATTCAATTTCTAATTCTGGTGTTTCAGCGAGTTTCTCCCAGAGATCAACCACATTACCTATGTACCCCAGGGATACACATTCCTTATTTCTCTTGGCTTGCTAAATTCTATCAGTCAGAGCAGTTAAGTCGGTGAATTTTTCATCGAGATAGCCTTGTTCATGTCTTTTGTTGAGAGCTTTGGCGTTTATCTCTGCGACAACACATATGCCCCCACCTATAGTAGTAGCCTTGGGTTAAGCACCAGACATTCCACCTAGCCCTGATGTGACGAATACTTTGCCGGCGAGATCAGGATTCTGGGGATTGTAGATTTTGGCGGCTTAGGCAACTGTGATAGCTGTACCATGGATGATTCCCTAAGGACCGATGTACATCCAAGAGCCGGCAGTCATTTAACCGTACATAGAAACTCCTAAAGCGTACAAGTTGCTGTAGTTTTCCATGTCAGAGAAAATTGGTATCATCATTCCATTTGAAATGACAGCACTTGGGGACATGGGTGTTAGTTTGGGCCATAGTCCTGTTGGATGTCCACTGTTCATGTGTAGACACTGGTTTCTGTCCATCTGCTGTAAGTATCTGAGCGTGATGTGAAACTATGCCCAGTTGCTGAATACTGACCCATTAGATCCATAGGTTACTAGTTCCTGAGGAAATTAAGCTACTCTAGGGTCCAGGTTGTTGAGGATCATGTGAATCATGGCTCTTGCTTCAGAAGTCTGTCCAGGAATTAAGTCGAAGGGCACTGCCTCTAAGTTGACCTTGGGCATGTAGTTGAACATGTAAATGTGCCCGTACTTCTCAAGTTCATCCCTGAACACTTTACTGAGAGTAGGGTGCAAGTCCTTCACGAAGTACTTCAGGTGGTTGGTGATGGCCAGATCTATCTGGGCAGAGGTTAAGGTATGGTGGCGCTTGGGTGCGTGATCTAGAGATGGCTCCAGAGGTGTCAACTCAGGCAGGTTTGCTATTCTATTCTAGGAGTCAAACTTAACTGAAGTAGCCAGCTCTGTCAATATTCTATGGTATTTAGGATCAGGGGAGAGCGAAAAAAGCCTTTTTGAGTATCTTAACATTTTGAAGTTATTAATTATTCAAATATATGATAATAAATTAATCATCTTCGGAAGGTGTTCAAATTCCCATTTTTGATGGTGTGACTGATGAACTAGGCGCTTTCGTAGTGATGGTAAGGAATTTGAGCTATGTTGTCTATTCCATTCCAAATCAATAAATCTGCCTAAGCTCCCAAATCAATGATGCCTTAGTTATGCCTTCCTAAAGATATAGCTGCATTCCTTGTTACCCCTTAAAAAGCTTCCTCTAGAGTCAGCTTTCCATATGTCATAGCAAAATTCATCATCATAGCTTGCGAGTTAAACACAGATGACCCAGGATTGTAGTCAGTAGCTACAGCTACTCTGCAACCTGCATTAATCAACTTACGAGCTGGGGCAAACGAATTTTTTCCTAGGTAAATAGTGGTACCTGGCAGCATAGTAGCTACGACATTGTTTTCAGCTAATTGTTTAATACCAAGGTCGGAAATGGCCATTAAATGATCTGCGGAATGAGCTTTAAGTTTAGCTGCCAATTCTGCTGCATGAGAGTCTTCAAATTCATCAGCATGCAACCTAACCTACATACCGTAGTCTTTCGCTTTAACTAAGATTTTCTCTGCTTGTTCAGCCGAAAAATAACCATTTTCACAGAATACATCACAATACTCAGCTATATTAAGTTTGGCAACCTCAGGAATCATTTCTTCACATATAAGGTCAACATATTTGTCTCTTTTCTCCTTGAATTCAGGTGGGAAAGCATGCGCTCCCAAAAACGTAGGCACAATTTCAATCTATTCCTTGTACTCTTCCTTAAGTTTAGCAATAACTTTCAGCTGCTTGATTTCGCTTTCTGTTGAAAGCCCATACCCAGTTTTGATTTCAACTGTGGTAGCTCCTAATCTGATGAATCTTTCAACGGAGAGTTTGTTTCTTTCGTAAATATCTTCGAAAGATGCGTTTCTACAGGCATTGACTGAAGATAAGATGCCACCACCAGACGCAGCAATTTCCTAGTAAGTCTTAGTAACCCTCATAGCGAATTCATTTGACCTGTCGTTAGGGGGGAACAAGTGGGTGTGAGGGTCAACAAAACCAGGGGTTACTAAGGCTTGCTAGGTGTCCAATAGTTCATCATAACGATCACTGTCATCTAACTTTTATGCTATTTTCTTAATCTTTCCGCCTTAAATCAGAATTTGGCAGTTCTTGTAGTTTTAGAGAACGTCTTTGCGGTCAAAGCCAACTAAAGCTTTAATGTTAGTCAGCTTGAGAGTATTCGGAGATTTGATAAATTCCAAAAACTTCTTAGGTGTCTTAGAAAGAATTTTATCCATAAGTAATTAATAATATTAATAGTAAATAGCTCGCTCATTGTGATAAAGATGTTGCTGAAATTCAGGAAATTAATCCGTTAACCTATTAAACAATCCAATAGCTCCAGTAAAGTTGTACTTGACGGCAACTCCTTAGTCCTAGAAGACCTGATCAGACTTGGAAGAGGGAAAACTTAAATAGAAATAGGAGAAAAGTCATGGAGTCAACTGAAAACAACCAGAGCCATAGTAGAGAAACTTTCTCATTCAAAAGATCCAGTATATGGAATTACCACTGGTTTCGGTAGGTTTTCGAACGTCAAGATACCTTATGAAAGCTTGATCGATCTTCAGTACAATT
>PWGF01000559.1 GCA_003554375.1 Spirochaetaceae bacterium | reverse complement strand
TACTCGCCGGCGGCGGCCGTCTTGGCTGCAGCGGCAAGCCGTGCCGCATCGAGCGGCATCCGGCCTTCGAGGTCCGCCACCAAGTTTGTGAACTGCTTGCTGAGGTGGCCCCGGTAGGCGTTGAAGAACTTCAGAAGCTCGGCGTAGGTCCGCTCATCGCGCACTCGCGGCCCACTACGGTCCTTAGCTCTGTGATCGGTATTTCCCTCGCCACGTATCATCTCAGCGTCTCGCTCGACCGATCGCCGAAGATCTTGTCGATCATGAGCTCGATGGCCTCTATCTCGTCGTGCTCGTCGGTGACTGCCTGCGCGATGGCAAGTGAGCACGCCCGCCGCGGCGCGACGCCGCGCCGGATCATGCGCCCGGCGTAGACCAGGCTCCGAGTGCTCACCCCTTCCTCGAGGTCGATGTTCTGAATATTCCGTATATCGTTCCCGAGGAGAACCAGCCGTTGAGCGACTTCCGGGTCCACGCCGCCCTCCCGCCGCACGATCTCCTGCTCCTTTTCCGGCGGCGGATAGTCAAAGGAAAGCGCGATAAAGCGTTGCTTGGTGGAAGGTTTCAGATTCTTGCGGATACTCTGGTAGCCGGGGTTATAGCTCACGACGACCATGAAGGAGGGCGGGGCTTCGAGCTGGGTGCCGAGCATCTCGATAGGTAGGATTCGCCGGTAATCGGTGAGCGGATGGAGCACCACCGTGGCATCCTTGCGAGCTTCGACGATCTCGTCCAGGTAGAGTATGGCGCCTTCCTTCACCGCCATAGCGGCCGGTCCATCGACCCACACCGTCTCCCCGCCTTTAATGACGTACCGGCCTGTGAGGTCTCGTGCGGTAAGGTCCTCATGGCACGCGACGGTGTAGAGCGCGCCAACGCCGGAGCGATAGTCTCGCTGCTCGGCATGGAGATAGCCGCCGCCTTTCCGTACGGAGACCACCTTCTTCCCAAGAGAGTACGCCATGTACTCCACAAACCGGGTTTTCCCGCAGCCGGTAGGCCCTTTCAGGAGTACGGGAATCTGCTCGGCCCACGCGCGCTCGAAAACTTCCACCTCGTCGCGAATCGGGAGATAGTACGGTTCGTGCTCGATGTGATAGTTGCTCTGGACGAACTCGTGGTGAGCTTCCATGTTGTATCCTGCTTGCCTGCCGCACAGCGATCGCTGTGTGCACCGCGCTCCATTCGTTGACACGAACACGGTACCCGAATACCCTGTGGGCGATCAATGTGTGGAGATTCGTCCGGTTTGGAACCATGGCAGGACGCGGGGCAGCATCGTACCGGTGCCGCGGTGCCAAGCTCCGGCTCTGCGCGATCCTCCGCGGACGGCGCTCACAGCTCTGCGCTACAGTGTAGCAGAACAAGAACCAGCTATCGCATCGGGTGGCTCGCCATCGCCTGCAACGTGGTGCTCTTCGCGGGAAAGCTCTGGGTAGGTGCGCTCACCGGCTCGATTGCGATCATGGCGGATGCGTGGCACACCCTTTCGGATAGCTTGACCTCGATCTTCATGCTGATTGGGGCATGGGTGAGCGCTCGTCCCCGTGATGACGAGCATCCGTTCGGGCACGGACGTGCCGAACTTGTGGCTGCTTTGGCGATTGGCGTTTTCCTGGGGCTGGTTGCTTTGAACCTGGTGATGAGCGCGGTCGAGCGGCTGGCGCTCGGAGAGGCGGGGCGTTACGCCCAGCTTGCCGTCATCGTCATCGGGATTTCGGTCGTAGCAAAAGAGATCCTGGCGCGGATCAGCCTGCGTGCCGCACGGCGGATCGGCTCCCAAAGCATGCGTGCTGACGGGCGTCACCACCGCGCCGACGCGGCAACTTCGGCGGTGGTTCTGGTAGGCGTGTTCTTGTCGGAGCATGTCTGGTGGATCGATGGGGTGCTGGCTATCGTAATCTCGGGCCTGCTCCTGTACTCGACGTATGAGATCCTCCGGGACGCGATCAACCCCATGCTGGGTCAGGTTCCCGACACTCGCATGCTCAAGCGGCTCAGCACGGTCGCTAATCGTACGGCCGGGTACGACGTCGGGGTACACCATGTGCACATGCACAAATACGGTCACCACCGGGAGGTGACAATGCACATCACGTTGCCGGCAAATCTCAGCGTGGCGGAGGCGCACCGGATTGCCACGTCCATTGAGCAGCAAATGCGCAGGCAGATTGCCATCGAACCCACCATCCACGTTGATCCTTCCCCGCGCCCCGAGCCGGATGAGGATGTGCCGGAGGACGGTGCTGAACCTCCTCGGGAGGAGGCGCGGTAGTCTGTCCGAGGTAGGGCACCTCGTTTGTTGACGATTCCGAGTCTCGCTGCGTATCTTAGATGCAAAAGGTTTCGGCAGGAACGTTACGGATGGATGACGGATTCAAGGCGCTGGCCGATCCGACTCGCCGCCGGATTTTGAGCCTGCTGCGCGACAGGAGTCTAACCGCCGGTGAGATCGGCCGTCATTTCACGATGCGTGCCGCGTCCCTCAGCCACCACCTATCGCTACTGTCGCGAGCCGGTCTGGTTAAGCGCCATAGGCGCGGCCGCAATATAGTCTACTCGCTCAACGAAGAGGGAATCGACGCTTTGCTCGACGATCTGGAGCGGTTCCGCGTTCCGGAGGATCGCCTGGAGCATGGATCGCAGGGGGCGGCGGATCAGGGTCGAGGCCCCACCCAACCGCATCCCCAGAGTGCGAAGGCCGGAGAAGCCGGCAGCTGACAGGTCGTGCCTCATGGTGTGCAGGGCAAACGCAGCCGGACCAGCACGCCGGGACCGATACACTGATCCACCAAGGATTGCATGAGGAGAGCTACGGATGGGATTGGGGGTTCTGCACGGTTTCCGTACCTGGCCAATAACAGCGCTATGCGTGTTGTTCGTCATACCTTTGGGAGCTGCGGTAGTCCGCGCTGAGGGGGCGCAGGAGAACGCAATCGCTGTTCGAAACGCGTGGGTGGAGTCCGCAACGCTCGACGAGAATGAGTCTGCCGCCTACATGGTGCTCGAGAATGTCGGCGGAGGTGACGATCGGCTGGTTGATGCCAGGACGGATGCGGCAGAGGCCGTAGAGCTTCGTACCTACACCGCGGCGGAGCTAGGCCTCGAGCTGATAGCCGTCGACGCTATTCCGGTACGTCAGGCCGGTATTGCGCGGCTGGAACCCGATGGGTACCATTTGGCACTTCTAGGAGTCGCGGAGCTACAGCCGGATGGGGCCCCCGTAGAGCTGATCCTGGAGTTCGAGGGTGCCGGCGAGGTAGTGGTCCATGCTGATGTGAGCTCGGAGGGATCAGCCGGCTCGCTCGATGGGAGGGAGTAGAAGGAATCGGGGACTATGGCTTTGGAACGGATTTTCGATACGGTTTGCACCCCTGACCGAGAGGTTGATCCGGAGCTACTTCAGAGCGTGCTGGAGTTGGCAGTAGAGATTGCACGCGAAGGGCGCCAAGGCCGCAAG
>PWGF01000011.1 GCA_003554375.1 Spirochaetaceae bacterium | reverse complement strand
CGCCCAGCGTGCCGTTGATCTTTGGGATGCGCAGCAGGCGGCCGGATCCGAGATCGAGAAAGTCGAACCGTTGATGCAGGCATAGTGTTGGTGCTCGAGCAGTTTTCGGACGTCGGCGGGGCTCCACCGGCTCAGGGGTCATTCCATTCGTCCGTCGCCGGCAGATCGGGATCGTCGTGAAGGGCAAAGCTGCTCCGTCATATCGGAGAAGAGCCGGCGAGGCGCTGGGCGTTTCGTGCCAATCGGTGAGTGAGCATACTGGTGTATCGCGAAACGAACTCCGCTGCCACACCTCCGCCCGGCGCGGGAGCTTACCGCTGCTCGGGATACCACACGGTGAGGTTCGTAAAGTACGATCGGAAGAAGCCCCGATCGCGTGCCAGAAGCCTGTCCGCGTTATGGAGTGCATGCGCGCCGATCAAGAAGTCGGCAACGACTCGCCGGCGAGTGGCCCCGGCTTCAAGGTACTTCCGGTGAAATGCCCCCGCTTGAAGGGCGTCCTTGAACGATAGCCGCGTCACGTGAATGCCGAGCTCCAAGAGCAAGCGGTGCACCGGCTCATCGTTCCGGTATGCGGACCGGATCTCCGCCGCTACAACTGGGCTGACGATCAGGGCCCCTTCCCGGGCCGCCGTCTCGATAGCGTCTTTGGACGGCTCGAGATGCACGGAATCCGCACGGACCACACCCGGAATGACCGAGGTATCGAGGGCGCTTACAATTCCCGATCTCGATCTCGATCCGGATCCCGGAGGGCGGCGACAAACTCGTCGGTAGAGCCGTACGGATTGTCCGCCGTTCCCTCCCAGGCTTCCAGTACCTCACCGATACCCGGCTTACGGAGGACAAGCGCTCCATCTGCGAGCGACACCTCCAAGCGCATGCCCGGCACAAGCCCAAGCGCGTCACGGGCCTGGTTGGGAATAGTCACTTGCCCTCGTTCACCGACGGAACACTGCATACTGCAACAGTATGGATAACGCAATATGGAGTCAAGAGTATGCAGATGGTCCGGACTGTGCGGAGTGGACCGTGGGGCTTCCGAAAGCAACCGGGTACATCCACCCTCGAGAGCGCCGGCCACGATCAGCGAGCCGGCCCTTTCCGTATGCAGTTCGGATTCACTCCAGGTGCACACCCAACCCGACCGCCCGGGCACAGGCATTGAGGGAGGTATCGTGGGAGAAGAGGTGGACGTCTCGAGCATCACCTACGCCGCCGGCGGCGTTCCGGGCCCAGACAAGGGCAGTGGCAATATGGAGGGCATCGAGCGTTCCGATCACTACCGGGAAGCTCTCCGCGGCGCGGAGCTTGACCTCCCGCGAGAGCTCCAAGAGATCGGTACCCCCGAGCACACGTTCCAGTCTGCGGTACGCTTCCGACACACCCTTGTCCGTCAACTCCCGCTGCATTGTCACCCGTTGAATGACCCGCCTGCATTCGATCTCCAGCAGCTCGCTTGAGATGATCCGAGGATACTCCAGGACATGCCGGATCGTTATCTCTCCGACGAGGATGTACCGCAACGCCACCGAAGAGTCCAGATAGGCGATCATCGGTCTCCCCGCTCCGCGGCAAGGTGGTCCAGCGGGTCCGACGAAATCAACGGAGAAACGTCCGGGAGCTCCAGAGGGCCGGTAGCCGGGCGAAGCACCGGCACGCTCGTTGGGAGCGGCCCCAGTACGGCCACCGGCCGGGAGTGGTCGGTGACGATAATGGTTTCTCCCGCGGCTACCCGCCGCAGTTCCCGGCTCAGATGCGCCTTCAGTTCAGCGACGCCGATAGTCACCATATGATCATAATATAGTCATAGTTGTGCGGATGCAAGGACAATGGCCTTGGGCACACCCCTGTTACATGGGAGCTGGAGAGGGCACCGGCGCCGAGCCGAGCCGGCGCGGCCATTCTTCTTGCGGCCGGCATCGACCTGGAGACATGTGGTGTAGCATATGCCTCATGGCGAGCATCAGGGTCATGCAGCGGCGCCGGATGGCCGTCTCGATCTCCCGAGCCAGACGCCGTACCAGCCGTTCATCGGGACTCACAAGGACACCCCCTCTTCCTCCACTGCCGTGCGAAGCGCCGGGGTGGAGGACTCAAGCGGAATCAGATCCAGCGAAAACGAAGTCAACGCGGCCGCGCGTGCCGACGCGGCGAAAAACCGATCCGCGGGTATACCTTCGACCACGAGATCGATATCCGAATCACGGCGAAAGAGCCGGTCGGAACTGAACAACGAACCGATCCCGACTACGCGGCAGCCATACGTTCGCTTCAGGAAGCCGGCGATTTCACGCGCCTCACGAAGCGCGCGTTCGCGCTCTTCGTCGGAGAATCGAGAGTCTCGAAGATGAGCAAGGAGTGCAGCCCGTTCCACAATTACATTATATGATTGCCCCTGCAGGCGGGGCAATACAGACGGCACATGTGGCGAGGGCGAACGCAGTTGGACACTCCGACACGCGGTTAATCGACGCCGACGCCCGTCACGAAAGTGCGAGGCCGACACGCCACACAGCCCTACGGACGGGCCACCGTCGGGAAAAACGGCCCGAAGTCGCGCGCGTTCGAGCTCACAATCGCTTTGATGCCGGCGGAGACGTATGTTGCGGCGAGCATCGTATCGAGAATGCGCTTGCGTCCGAGCCGGTGCTCCTCCATCCAGGTGTGGAAGAGTGTGACCGCCTCGTCGGTTGCGGTGACGCGCACGACCTCCGTAGCATTCCACCAGGCCCGCGAACGGGCGATCGCCGGCCGCATCGACGCCGGACTGACAAACCGAGACCCGTCGGTGATGATATGCACGTACTCGGTAAGCACTTGTGGCGTGAGGGCGAACTCATGTCCGTCGTCGAGGAGCCGATCGCGTAGCCGTACCGCCCGTTGATGGCACTCGTGGTCCAGCACGTCGACTTCAACCAGGAAGGTGGTATCAAGTCCGTACGTCATCGAGCATTTCCTCGAGCATGTCGTCATCACGGGAGAATGGGCGGCGGAGCCCGCCGAGCGCGAGCGGTTCGATCGACCTCACGCTGACCCGGCGGCGGATTCGGCGATCCCGGAACTCCTCCATCGCTTCCCGGATGACCTCGGAAGCCGAACGGTCTACGGATCGAGCGTAGTCGCGAATCTCCCGGTATACCGGTTCCGATACATTGATGGTTATGGTCTTCATACAGTAATGATACTGTACCAACGGTGTTGAGCCAAGGTTGAAGCGCCGACCGGTCTCCATCTGGCGTTGGGGGAGCAGAAGATCGACCTCGTTACCACCGCCGCCGGTGACGACGACGAATCCCGGCCGCTGGTTGGAGCCGGGCAGGCCTGAACGGCAGAAGCGGCGGTCCTCGTTGGTATCCCGGCGCGGCGCGCTTGCCGCCCCAATACCGGGGCCAGTCAGTGAGGCACTCTGCGTCGCTACGCGGGAGTCGGGAATCTGGGTGGCTGCCGGGATTGCCGAACGGTG
>PWGF01000413.1 GCA_003554375.1 Spirochaetaceae bacterium | reverse complement strand
TGAACCGGAACGCACGGTGGTCCGAAGCGGCTCCCTTGGTAAGCAAGCTTCTCGCCGACGCAGGCTACGACTGTGGACTAGTAGGGAAACTCCACCTGGCGGACTGCAAGGGTCGGATGGAGCCACGGCCACGGGATGACGGCTACCGGGTCTTTCACTGGAGCCAGAACTCTCGCGATCGCTGGCCCGGTGGGGAGAACGAGTACGTTGAGTGGGCCAAGACGAGAGGTGCTGTGTTCGGAGGGAAGGAGGATCTGCTCCTCGAGGCTACTCCGGAGCTCCACCAGACGACATGGTGCGCCGACAGAGCTATCGAGTTCATCGAGGCCCATAGGGAGTCACCGTGGCTCATGAGCGTACACCCGTTCGATCCTCACAAGCCCTTCGATCCGCCGCCCGAGTACGCGCGACGATACGATCCGGAAGCGCTGCCTGACCCACTGTTTCGGGAGAGCGACATCGCTGCTCAGGAGAAGCTCCAAGAGATCGATTTTCAAACCCCCGCGCGGCGTCCCGCCGAGTTCGGTGCTCGCCAGATCAAGGCGAAGTACTACGCCATGATCGAGCTTATAGACCACAACGTCGGACGAATACTCCAGACCCTGGAACAATCCGGTCAGCGCGACAACACCGTGGTCATCTTTATGAGCGATCACGGCGAAATGCTTGGCGATCATGGACTGCTGCTGAAAGGGTGCCGATTCTACGAAGGCCTTGTTCGGGTCCCGCTCATTATCTCGTGGCCCCTGCATTTCCAGTGCGGCATCCAGTCACCCGAGCTTATTGAGCTCGTGGATCTCGTGCCGACGGTTCTCGAAGCTGCGGAGCTGTCTGTTCCTCCCCATGTGCAGGGAGTTTCGCTCCTGCCCATCCTGACTGGCGCGGTCGACCGCCACCCGCGGGACACCGTCCGTTGCGAGTACTACCGGGCGCTGCAACAAGGGAAACAGGTCACCGCCTATCGGGGATCTTACGCGACCATGATCCGCGACAGACGCTACAAGTTGGTGGTGTATCATGGCCATCCGGAAGGGGAGCTCTTCGACCTTAAGAGAGATCCTGAAGAGTTCGAGAATCTCTGGAAATCCCCTGAACACGAAGGCATCCGGTTCTCCCTGATGAAACGGAGCTTCGACGCTCTTGCCTGGGCGGTGGATGTGGGGGCCGGGCCTCCTCCGGAGCCTTGAACCGTGTCAACCGACGATTTGGGGGCAATCCGTGAAAAAGGGTGAAGGCGGCCGGCCCGCACGGCTCGCTGAGCGCGCAACTGATTCGGTGCGTACCGTGCCCCGAAAGCCGGCGCTCTGCTCAACGCTCCGCGCGGCCGCCGCACGTCTAAAGAAGAGCCAATTTGTGCGGAATGTTGCCGTGATGGCGGGCGGCACAGCAGCGGCGCAGGCGATCACGATTGGCGTATTGCCGGTCATCACCCGCCTATATGCACCCGATGCGCTTGGTCTGCTCGGGGTGTTCAACTCTGTTGTTGTTCTGCTTACTCCGCTCGCATGCCTGGGATATCATATTGCGATCGTTATTCCAAAGAGCGACCATGACGCACGCGGGCTCGTTCGGCTGTCGCTGCGCCTGGCAACGGGGTTTTCTGCAGTCATTGCCGTCTTGCTGGTGTTCACACACGCACCCCTTGCGAGTGTGCTCGGTTTCGGAGCGTCAGGGGGGTACCTGCTGTTGATCCCCGTCGTTGTGCTGACGGCCTCGGTCGGAGGAACGCTGTCGCAATGGCTGGTACGCGCAGACCGCTTCTGGGCTTTGCAGACGGTATCGGTCACCCACAGCGGCTTCAAAGCCGGTGCCAAAGCAGCGCTTGGGTTTCTGTGGCCTACGGGCATTGTGCTGATAGCAGTCAACGCCGTGGCGAGGGTTCTGAAAGCACTCTGGTTCTTGGTGGTGACCCGGCGGGATGTGTGGGGCCCAAAACCTCTCCGCGGGGACACTCATAGCATGACGGACACCAGGCGTTTGGCGCGAGAGTACCGCGACTTCCCAACCTACCAGCTGCCGAAGGCACTCGCCGCCCGCCTGGGCGAAGCGGCGCCGACACTGGTCTTGACGGCGTTATTCGGCCCCGCGTTTGCAGGCTTCTATGCGCTTGCACACCTGATCGTGAAACTGCCGTCAAAACTCATGGCCCAATCGATCAGTAAGGTGTATCGGTCTCGCGCGGCCAAGATGGTGCACGCCGGCAACAACGTTAGTCGCGATATTGCCCGGACTACCGCCGTGTTGCTTCTCTTGGGTGTGGTTCCGTATGGCGTCATCATCGGCTCTGGGCCGCCGATTTTCGCCCTGATCTTCGGAGCTGATTGGGTCGTAGCCGGCCACGCTGCACGGTGGCTGGCCGTGTGGTACGTGTTCCACGTTGCCGTGAGCCCCGGTTCGCAGGCGCTTATCGTGACTCGTCACCTGCCGTTCAGGCTCATGTGGACCGTGAGTGCCAATGGGGCCAAGATCGGGGCGCTGGCAGCCGGAGGGATTGTCACCGGCGACCCGATTGCTGCTATCGCGGCTTATGCTATGGCGTCAATCGGAGCGGACGTGGTTCTTGTATTGGCCGCATTATGGAAGACACGCCCCATGGCCGGTGAAAGGAGTCCGCGTGATTCGTAAGCTCACCATTCTCGGCGGATCAAGCCCTAATGCGCCTGAGATCATCCCGGATTTGCAGCACCGCGGCGTTCCGTGTGAGGAAATCTGCTTGGTTTCGCGAAACGGACAGCTACTACAAGCCGTAGGGGGCTTTTCCCGGCGCCTGGCCGCCGATATCGGCTATCAGGTAAGGGTTACTGAAACAACCGACGTCACCACCGGCCTGTCAGGTGCAACCGCCGTGGTCAACCTCATACGCGTCGGCGGCCGTGACACGCGAGATCGGTTGGCGCATATCACAAGAGCTTTCGGAATTAGTGGGCACGCAGCGCATAACATTGGCGTCATGACGAACATGCCGCAGATTCTTGACTACGGCACCGTCATGTTGGAAGTGTGTCCCGGCGCTCCGCTTATCGAGTTTACCAATCCGTGCGGAATACACGCGGAGGCCTTTGCCCGCCGGTTGCCGGGTGTCCCTATCATCACCGCCTGTCCTGCACCGGCGCGGGAGCGGAATGCGATCGGCGCATTGCTGGGGATTCCTCCAGAAGAGACCGAGGCGGATGATTTCGAGATGTCCTGGTTTGGGTTCAATCACCTCGCTTGGATACCGATGGTCACGCGCGGAGGCACGGACGTCACCGCAGAGGTCGACCGACGCGATGGCATCTCCATCAGACCTCGGTTTAAGAGAGGTTGGTATGCCGAGCTAGGCGTGATTCCCGCCAAACTCGCAGGCAGTGCCTTTACACGAGCCGAGGCTGCCGGCAACCCGGAAGAAGAGGCGGCGAGTTTTCGTCCCGACCCCACGGAACAGGAGAAGCGTGACACCCTATATGCCGCTTTCGAGGAAAACTCCC
>PWGF01000319.1 GCA_003554375.1 Spirochaetaceae bacterium | reverse complement strand
GTTGTTGAGAGTTCTACTGGGTTATAGTACGCTCGTCCGGAGCGGACGATCTTTCGGCCGATACAAACGGGGCTATGCCTCGCGGGGACGGACCGGTTAAGGACGAACCATCTTGCGTGAGGTGAACGAGAATCACGACTCACTGGAGCCATCTGAGAACGCCTCAACGGGAGAAACCACTTCCTGGAGCCTGGGGGCCGTCCCTGCGCAAGAGGAGGAGAAAGACCGGGAGATAGCGCAGCTAAGAGAGGAAAACCGGCAGCTGGAAGAGGAGCGTAGGCGACTTCGCCGGCGTCTGGACGAGAGCGAACAAGCCCGGCGCGTGCTTAACGAACGGCGCAAAGACCTGGAGAATCTCCTGAATCTGGATCCCCTTACCGGGCTCCCGATTAGAAGAGAATTCGATCGGGCCCTGGAGAGTACACTTCAAGGAAACGCGCAGCGGGAGTCGCATGTACACCCGGTCGGAGGAGAGGTGCGTTCCGGCAGTGCTTCAGCTGATGCCGAGGAACTGACCGGCAACGCGGTTGCTGTCGGCGTGCTTCGATTGGATCGCGCCTACGATCGCATACGTAATACGCGTGACCGGAGCAAGGCGCTCCTGTTCAAAACTACAATCCGGATACGATCTGTGATCGGAGAGAGGCTGTTTCAGTCGGACCGCGTCGACGAGTTCGTTTTCCTGTTATCAGGGGTTCGCGATAGGGTGGAGGCCGTTGAGTACGCCCGGGCTATCGCCGCGGAAGTCGTGCGGCCCCATGAGCCTCCTGCCGACGACGTAGCCTTCGGCTGCTATATCGGTATGGCGGTATATCCCGATGACGCCCGGCGGCGGACCGACCTGGTATCTTGTGCGGAAATAGCTCTTGAGGAAGCAGTCCACCGGGATGTCTCGTACGTCTGCTATACCCATTCGATAGGCGTTCGGCATCGAGAAGACGGAGAGATCGAGCGAGCGATCCGTGATTCGTTGGTTGATGATTTTCGCCACTTCTCGTTGGTGTATCAGCCGTTCGTCGGCCGGGATCACCAAGCACATGGCGCAGAGGCGCTACTGAGGCTCCACCACCCGCGCTTGGGAACGATAGCGCCGGCGCGCTTCATCCCGATTGCCGAGGAGAGCGGAGATATCCGGCAGCTTGGCCAGTGGACCGTATACCAGGCGTGTCGAGCGCTGAAGCGATGGCGCGAAAAGGGGGCTCGTGAAACCTACGTGTCGGTCAACCTTTCTCCGGACCAGTTCAAGCAGCGCGACTTCGTCAAGCGCGTCGCGGCTACTCTCAAGGCGACTGGAGTTCCAGGGCACGCATTGAAGCTCGAGCTGACCGAGGGAGCCGTCATGGAGGAGCCCGAACGAGCAGTCCGCACGATGATCCAGCTGAAGGACCTAGGGGTGCAACTGGCAATCGACGACTTCGGTACCGGTTACAGCTCGTTGAACTACCTGCGTAGGCTTCCGATCGATCTTCTGAAGATCGACAAGAGCTTCGTAGACCAGCTATCCACGAGCGAGCCGAGCCGGGAGATCGTGAAGGCAATAATCGCCATGGCCCAGAACTTGCGGATTGCCACACTGGCTGAGGGAGTGGAAGCGGAATCACAGGTCGAGCTCTTGTTTGCAATGGGGTGTGACCTGGTACAAGGCTTCTACTACGCTCCCCCGGTGCCGGCATCGGAGGTCACGCGCATTTTCTTAAACGGCTCGTTCCGATAAGATTAGCTCCCATGATCTGCTTCTGCCTCACGGGTCAGACTATCGAAGAGAATCTCCGCCTCTGTGAGCGACATGCGCGGCACGCGGACCTTGTGGAGTTGCGGGCGGACTTTCTGTCGGCGGGGGAGCTCGGCGCAGCTTGCAAATTCCCGACGCTCTTGGCCGAACGGGCGCCGGGAATGGCCGCTATTCTCACGATACGACGACAGTCCGAAGGGGGGCGGTATGGCGGGGATGAGCGGCGCCGGGTCGAAGCCTTGGCTCAAGGCGTCGGGGCCGGGTTCTCGTTCGTGGACCTCGAGCATGACCTCCATGCGCCCTCGATAGACGCATCCCTTCGACACAGCGCGGTGACAGTGATCCGCAGTCGTCATGATACTACCCATATGCGGCCGGATCCGGCGCGTGAGCTCGGCGCTCTACCGAGGAACGACCTCGAGCTGCCCAAGCTGGCTGCGCATGTCGCCGGCTTCTCCGATGCCGCCCGGATGATGCTTGGTGCGGTAGAGTACGCCGCTCTGCATGGCCAAGCGAGGCGGGATGGTTCGGGCGAAGCGCATCGCGAGCGTCCCGGTGGCGAGTCCCGCTTTCTCATGGTCGGGATGGGGCCATACGGGGTCCCGACCCGTATCCTGGCGCGGCGGCTGGGGTGTGCGTGGAGCTACGCCTCGGCGTCCGGGGAGGCAGCTCCGGGACAGCTTTCACCTGAGGTCCTGGATACCCTCTACCGGGTACGGAGCCACGGACCGCGGACCGGCGTGCTTTGCGTGATTGGAGACCCGATTGAGCATTCACGTTCTCCGGAGTTCCACAACGCGCGCCTCGTAGCCGATAAGCGGGACGCGGTGTACGTCCCGATGCGCGTGGATGATTTCGATGCATGGCTACAATTGGCGCATGCCCTGCCAATAACGGGGGCTTCAGTGACAGTCCCGTTGAAGGAGCAGGCCCTGCTTGCCGCGGAGCGTCGGGATGACGCGGCGGAAGCCGTAGGAGCGGCGAACACGTTGCTTCGGACCACCGGAGGAGGGTATATGGCGACGAATACCGACGTTGCCGGGTTTCTTGCACCGTTCGCGGAAATGGAGCTGCCACGGCATGCTACGGTGATCGGGGCCGGCGGAGCCGCGCGCGCCGTGGTGTTTGCTCTTCTGAAACAGGGATGCCACGTTACCATAGTCAACAGGACACACGAGCGCGCGGACAAGCTTGCCGAGTCAATGCGATCCTTGACCGGTCTGGGACGTTCAATGGTGAAAGTGTTGCCGCTGGACGATCTCGGAGAGGTAGAGCACGGTGCGCTTGTGGTACAGACGACGACGGTAGGTATGACCCCGGAGGAAGAGGCAGACCCGTGCCCGCGGTTGCGGTTCCGCGGTGATGAGCTCGTCTACGATATCGTGTACACTCCGGAGTATACCCGTTTTCGCCGACGAGCAGAGGCAGCGGGTTGTCGCACCATCTCGGGGCGGCGTATGTTCGAGGGACAGGGGCAAGAGCAGTATCGGCTGTTCGCTACGGCGGCGCGCTTCGATTGACTCGAGTGTCTCGGGCAAGTGTCTGTCGTGGAGCCGTGCGGAGAGCGGCCGGGCTTTTCGACCAGGCACGCTGCTTCTAGGCGTCCCCCACGATCACAACGGCGGAGGTGAGCCGCGGGCGATGTGTCGTACCGCATCGCGGCTATGCGTCATGAAGACATTTGTTATAGATACCAACGTTTTTATTCATCGCTCCGACGCGATGTTCAGCTTCCACGATAGCGAAGTAGTGGTGCCGCTCTGGGTCTTGGAGGAGCTCGACCGGCTTAAGACGTATTCCGACGAGCGTGGGCGCAACGCACGGCACGCAATCCGAACAATCGACGAAATCGCCCGTCACGGAAATCTCAGAGACGGGGTGAAGATGGAGAATGGCTCGGTTTTTCGCGTTTCGCTCTCGTATGCCGGCGCCGACTCGGAGAACGTGCCGGCTGACCTCTCGTTGGAGAAAGCGGACAACCGAATCATCTTGACCGCGTACGAAATGCAGCGCGACGGGAAGACCGTCTTTTTCGTCTCGAAGGATATAAACGCACGGGTCAAGGCGACGGCGTTGGGGTTGAAAGCAGTCGATTACGAGAAGCAGAAGATAAACATTGACAAGCTGTACCAAGGCTTCACCGAGCTGGATATCTCCGGGGATCAGCTCGCTAAGCTCTGCGACGAAGGTGCAATCGAATGGAACGAGCGGTTCCCCGCGAACCACTTCGTGGTCTTCCACCAGCGTTCCACCGGGGACACCGCGCTTGCCCGGTACGATAGCGAGCAGAGGCTGCTTCGGTACGTTGATTATCGTATACCTGCTGTGGCAGGCGTACGTCCGCTCAATCACCAGCAGCGAATGGCGCTTGAGGTGCTGCTGGACCCCGACGTGCAACTCGTCAGCCTTCTGGGCAAGGCCGGGACCGGCAAGACTCTCCTCGCCATTGCGGCGGGGCTGAAGCTCACTCTGGAGGACCGCCTGTTCAACCGTGTGTTGGTGAGCAGGCCGGTAATCCCGCTCGGTAAGGATATCGGCTACCTTCCCGGGGCTAAGAACGAGAAGCTCGGGCACTGGATGCAACCACTCTTTGACAACCTTGAGTACATCATGAACGTCTACCGGCGGCAGAATGTCAAGAGCGTCGATCAGCTCATAGCAAATCGTTCGATCGAGTTGGAGGCGCTGTCGTACATTCGGGGCCGTTCGTTGCCGGAGCAGTTTATTGTTATCGATGAGGCCCAGAACCTCTCACCGCATGAGATCAAGACGATTGTGAGCCGGGCCGGTGATCGTTCCAAGGTAGTGTTGACGGGCGATCCATACCAGATCGATAGTCCGTACCTGGATTCGAGCTCGAATGGCTTGACGGTTCTGGTGGAAGCTTTCAAGGAACGATCCATTCACGGACACGTGACGTTGACGAAATCGGAGCGGAGTACGCTGGCGGAGCTGGCTGCCACGTTGCTATAGCCGTTCCGGAGGGGGGCCGGAGTGCGCGACACGGGGTAATGGACGGAGCGGCGTATGATAAGGAAAAGAGGGAGACACTGGCCGGTGGTGCTTGGCGGCGGTGTGCTGGTTGTGGTCCTCCTGGCACAGATCGTGCTCATTGCGTTTCTGCTTGTTCGGACAAACGCGCTGGAGCGCTCTGTGTATGGAAGATCTTTGGAGTCTCAGGTAGCGAGCGCGGAGAAGCAGGAGCCGGAGGCGGACCGGGATGCCGACCGCATGGATCCCGGAACGATTGCCCGCGCACTCAACGAACGCCGCGAGGAGCTTGAGCTCGCGCGACGTCTGGACGAGCTGTTGGATGATCCAGCGATCGAGGCAACTATCGCCGAGGCCGGAGTGCACGTAAACCGGCGGGGCCCGGAACGCGCCGACCTCGTTCGTGAGGGAGTTGTCGAGATGGGGATCACGATAGGCTCCGGGGGGGATGCGGAGTTGACTCCACGGCTCGGTGGTCGCGTAGCCGGTGATCTCGACAGCGGTCTGGTGAACGCGGTGATAAGGACCCATCTCGAGTCTCAGGAGGAGGGCAGTCGCGGGAATAGATGGGTGGATCGGGTAGCAGAACTCGCGAATGAGCCGGAGATTTCCTCGATCCTCCGGGAGCGGGATATCGTGGCCGAAGTTGTGGATGGAGCTTTCGAGCGGACTGCGCGGTTCCGATCGCCGGGCTCCGACCGTATGGTCCGGGTCACGGCGGATCCCACCCGGGAGGGGATGCGCGTGGAAGGCGCTCGGTATGATACGTACGAAGGGGCGGTCGAGGCGGTGGCACAGCAGCTTGGCGCCTTACCGGAGGAAGTCGACGACACTCCGGGCCACGAATTGGCAGAGCGTTATCTACAGAAGCTTGCGGAGGAGGATGATTTCGTCCGAGGTTTGCGGGACTACGGCCTGAGAACGGCGACGGAGCCGGAGTATAGGAACGGTAGCGTCATGTTACCGATGGTCGATGAGGAGGGAGAGCTCGCCGGGGCAGTTTCAGTGGAATCGAGGACCGGCGGCGTCTGGCTACTCGACGCCGGGCTCGAGCGGATCCGGGCACTTGGATCGCTGGCAGCTTTGACCGGAGCGGAGCGTCCGGAAGCTGACGACGACCAGCGGACCTTCCTTCTCTTTGGTATGGACGCGACTGATGAGGTGGGACTTGCCGACACGATCATTCTGGCACGCGTGGACAGAGGGGATCGTGAAGCGCGGATGCTCAGTATCCCGCGGGATCTGTGGTATGAAGGGATCCGCGTGAATGCGTTGCCTCAGCTCCTGGGCTTGGACGGCGCTGTTCGGGAGTTCGAAGCCCTGCTGGGGGTGAGCATTGACCACTATGCTCTAGTCGGAATGGATGCGTTCCGATCTGTCGTGGATGCGGTGGGCGGCGTCGAAGTCGAGATCGAAGAAGAGTTCGTCGACCACAAAATCATTCCGCCGCTGGATCTGGCTCCCGGTACCCATCGATTGGACGGAGAGCATGCCCTCTCGTTGGCTCGTTCACGCCGGACCACCGACGATTTCTCCCGTGCCGACAGGCAACAAGCGATCCTCGAGGGCTTTCAAGAGCGAGTTGCCGCCCTGTCGCCTACGAACGTGACGGCCGCTTACGAGATCGCCCGGGGGCTGATCGAGCATGTTCGCACGGATGTGCGACCGATGGAGGCCGCGCGCTACCTGTATCGCTATTCGGACGTCACGGGCACCAGCCGTACGGTTCTCTCGACGGAGAATGTGCTGTATCAGACGTACTCTCGGCAACTGCCGTCCGACCTTCGATGGGGTCTCTACCGAGAGGAGCCGGAGGACGCCCAGACTGGAGCTCCGGAAGCGCCGGCCGGCGAAGCCGATGACTCCGGACTCGGGGAGGACGCCGGGAATCGGGTGCCGGAAGCTCCTGATGAAGATGCGTCGCTCGGGGAGGTCGGGCAGGATAGAGCCGTCGAGTCGGTGGAGGAAGTAACCGAGCGTGCTCTCGACCTAGCTGTCGACCTGGAGCTTGATGCCGTGAGGCCGGCCACCAAACAGGATCTTGCTGCTGAGCCTGAGGATCAGGACGAACCCGAGTTAGGCCAGTGGATTCTCCTGCCCCGCCATGACGACTACGGTCGGCTGCGGCGATTCGTGCGCGAGTTCATGGCCGGTTCGTAATTCGGCGCAGATCCGGTCTTGAGCCGGCACAGCACAGGTCCGGCTTCCGGAGCTGTAGATTCGTACACATCGAGATTTCCTAGTTCTCCGATTGGTCCGAGGGAAATGTCGTCCCCCAGCGTTAGACGGTCGAGGATGACGAGATCGGGCATTCAGGACTCCTTTCGCCGGAGTTGTGGCAGCCGCACGAGCGCGGATGCGTGCGTACTTGCCGGTACTCTGGTAGCATTCCGAGCATCGTGGCTCAATCCGACAATGGCGATGATTATAGTGCAAGAGGGAAATCGAACGCAAAACCCAGGTTCTCGCCGATCGGGATACGGCCGAACCGGTGCGCTCAAGACTGGGCGACAATGTGCCGAAAGTTGAAGTGTTGGAGCATGATATACCGTCTACGTTCGCTTCCAATAGTCGTCGTCCTCATTGGCGTTCTCGTCGGCGCCGCGTATGCCGAGGTTGAGTTTGGAGAACTTGACCTCGCGGATGACGCGCGTCTCCTGTTTGCCGCCGATACGCAGGCTCCGGGACTCGGGGAGGTCCGGGCTCGCTACTTGGCGGACGCCGGTGAGCAGACCCTGTTTCCGCTGACTACGTTACCGGAAGAGCTCTCTCGAACCGGTGACGACCCGCTTCTCGAGATTCGAAATCGCTTCGGTCTCTTCCACGTTTCCCCGGTGGACGGGGTAATCGAAGAGGTGGAAGCGTACCCCGGTTTCAGCGTGGGCTCGGATATCGAGTTAGGGAAGCTCGAGGCGGTCGGCAGCTCACCCGACGGCCGCTACCTAACATGGATCGACCGTGAGGAGTCCGAGAGCGTAGCCTACGGTGACCTGATACTTCACGATCGCGAGCAAGACGAGCGCTACGTGATCGCAACGCGAGTGGAACGTGCCCTCTCGCAGCCGGTGGTGAAGTGGTCTCCGGACTCGCGCTTTTTGGTATACACCAAGAACGGGTCGGTCTACTACCATTCGGTGGAGGCCCACGAACGCTCACGCACGCTGGGTGAGTCGGCGCGTCGTCTGACCGAAGGGACGTTGGCGAATGTCCGATGGAAATCGGACAATGTCCTCTACCTTGTCCGAGGAACGTTGATCTACCGCCTTGAGGGGAGCGACTTCCTCTCACGAAGCGTGTTGGGCGAGCCGCTGCATGCCGGCGAGGTAATCGGTAAGCTTCCCACTGCGTTCGATCCCAATTTCGATCGTTTCTGGCTTGCTCCGGACCAGTCGTATGTGCTTCTCAGCCGGGGTGGACGCAGCCTGTTTGTTTATGCCCTGGAGCGCGACGATTATCGAGACGTCAGTGACTCCGTCGGGTTGCCGTATCGGTTGTTTCCCCGGAGCGCTACGGTCGAGCATGTCAGCTGGTCGGAGCGAAACACCCTTACCGTGCTCGTGGCAAGCATGAAGGACGGCGCGCTGAGCCGGGAGGTTTATCGGGTTCACCTGGATGAAGCCGCCGGGGAGAGATTCCGCAAGAAGGAGCCTGCCGACGTACGCGATATTGCTCTCTCGCCCGACGAGCGCCTTGCCGTTGTCGTTACCGGTGACGGTATCAGTTTGCGTAACTACGAAACCTGGGTGGAGATCGAGCAGATCGACCTCGACTCGAATCTCGAGGCACTATGGCTGGACGACGAGAGTTTCGTCGTGGCGGGGCGCAAGCGCATCGATCGTTTCGACCGGGACGGCCAGGAACGGGAGCTCGTCGCATTCTCTCAGGTGGAGCAAATCGGATATCACCGCGAAACGGGGGATATACTCGCCGAAGCCGGCGGGGTGCAAGCGCGTTGGCTGGAAGAGGAGCGGCGGTGGACCGAATGGGAGCCGGAGAACGGCAGTGACGAAGAGTTGCCGATTCGCGAACAGCGGCGCGTCTCCCGGGAATTCCGCGTTTATCTCGATTCGCTGCGAGCCGGGGCGTACCGGAATCTCATCATGGTGCGTCGAGCCGACGGGTTCGGCACTACGGCGCTCTTCCCACGACCGGAGCGAAGGTACAGTCCGTTTCCGGAAGAGGAAGAAGAAGTCAGTCTCCGCAACTTCACCCATGGCCCACGAACTCGAAAACGACAAGTGGCGCTCGTCTTCAACGCGGTGGATTCCGTCGAAGGGCTGAATGAGATTCTCCGTACTCTTTCCAATTACCGCGTCGAAAGCACTTTCTTCGTATCGGGCGATTTCATCCGGCGCCATCCGGGAGCAGCCCGGGAGATTGCTGCAAGCCCCCACGATGTGGGGAACCTGTTCTACTCGCATATCGATCTCACCGACAGCCGGTATGATGTCGGCACCGAGTTCGTTCAGCGCGGATTGGATCGGAACGAAGACGAGTATTTCGAAACCACCGAGGAGGAGCTGAGCCTGCTCTGGCATGCTCCGTACTATTCGGTTACTGAAGAGATCCTGAACGCTGCCGAAACGATTGGATACACCCACGTTGGCCGGGATGTAGATAGTCTGGATTGGGTGCCGCGGTACGAGGGGCCGCGAACCCCTTCGCTCTACAAGAGGTCGGGTGAGCTCGTCGACCGAATCGTCGACCGGAAGAAACCTGGGTCCATTGTTTCGATGACAGTAGGAGTCCCGGGTGAGAATCGGCGTTTCGGTGGACGTGACGACTATTTGTTCCACCGGCTCGATGTGCTGCTCAACGCGCTTATATCGCGCGGTTACGAGATCGTGCCGGTGTCCGAGCTCTTGGAACGCGTCCAGTAGCACGACCGCGGACACGGAGGGGAAGATGCCATACGGATCGAGCGATGATCGCGTGAACGCCTATAAGCAGACGAAGGTTCGGACCGCTTCGCAGGGTCAGATGATCCTCATGCTCTATGATGAGGCGATGAAGCAGATCGATATCGCCTCAACGCTTCTGGCTGAAGAGACACAGCAGCTGGACAGAGTTCACAACGCGATCATCCGAGCACAGGCTGCAATCACTGAGCTCATGGTCGGCTTAGACCTGGATCAGGGCGGTGACGTGGCCCAGAATCTCCTGAGTATCTACCTATATGTGAACGGCCAGTTGACCGAGGGGAACCTGAACAAAGACCGAAGCTACCTGCTTCCCGTGCGACGAATGCTCAGCGATCTGCGTGGGGCCTGGCACCAAGTGGTTAACAAGCAGCCCGGGCAGTCCGGGGAGAGCTCGAGCGGAGGTGGCGTAAATGTGGCCGGATGATCTCCGGGAGCGCAAGGTGTCCTCCGTGCCCTTCGCGTCGCCCGAGCTACAGGAGCAGCTCCGTGCGGAACGGAGAGAACGCGCGCACACCCGCTACCGAGTACTCTTGTCGAAACAGCGATCTCGATTCGCCCGGTATCTCAGTGTCGCGGATGTGCTGGAAAGCCGCATCCGCAACGGGGGCGAGGCAGCGCTCGCCGACGCAACCCATTTCGAGCGCCGTCTGATGGAGGAGCTTACGGTGTTGGACCGGCTGATTCGCTTGGTCGAAACGAGGCTGAACCGTTATGACGCCGAGGCGGGGGGGATGGACGAGAGCCGGGCGGATGAGATCGAGCGGCTGCGTTGGACAAATGCGCGGGCGCGAGAACATGTCATCTACCAGAATGAGCGCAACCGGGTTCTGATCGAAGCCCGGCTGTGCGAGCTCCGGGATGAGCTCTCCGCGGAGACTATCGAATCGATCGAGGAGGCGCTCGAACAGGGCCGAGCGGCATCCAAGATGTTCGTCGGCTAGCGGTAGGGCGGGCGGGAGTTCCTGACGCCTGACAGCACCGCCACAGGAAGCTATAATGTCCGGCATGCAATCCGACGCCCTTTACCTGCTGGACGGTTACAGTCTTATCTACCGAAGCTACTTCGCAATGATCCGCAGGCCGCTGCGCAATCCGCAGGGGCAGAACTCGTCGGCCATATTCGGCTTTTTCCGTTCACTCTACTCCTTTCTGGATCAATACGAGCCAAAGCAGTTGGTCGTCGTGCTCGATAGCATCGGGCCGACCTTCCGGCACGAGCAGTTCGAAGAGTACAAGGCAACCCGGGACAAGACGCCGGAGGAACTCACCGCGCAGATTCCCGTGATCGAGGAGATCATCGATGTCCTCGGTGTACCCAAGCACCGTGCAGAAGGATTCGAGGCTGACGACGTCATCGCGACGCTGGCGGAACGGTGCCGCTCAGAAGGACGGCCGTGCTACATCCTATCCGGGGACAAGGATCTGCTTCAGCTGGTAGGAGGCCCGGTTCGGATGCTGAAGCCTGAGGGGTCGGGCAGCTTCGTCCGGCTGGACGCCGACGCGGTTCGCGAGCGGTGGGGAATAGGCCCTGGGCAGATCCGCGATTATCTGTCTCTGGTAGGCGATGCCTCGGACAACGTGCCGGGGGTTAGCGGCATCGGTGACAAGACCGCGGCGCAGCTTCTGTCGCAGTTCGACAGTCTGGAGGGGATTTATAACCGCATCGAGGAGGTCCCCGGGGCGTCCAAACAGAAGAAACTCTTGGAAGGAAAAGAGGCTGCCTACATGAGCCGGGAGCTCGTGAAGCTCCGGACGGATGCTCCGGTTCTCGCGGAGGACAAGTGTGTCCTCCCGGCTCTCCGCTTTCGCGACGCCGTGCCCTATTTCCAACAGCAAGGCATGCGAAGTCTTGCGGAGGATTCGCTTGCCAGGGGCGGAGGCGGCGACGAGGCAACCGGGGCTGAGGGAGAGGCGACCAGCGGCAAGCCGGTCGGCGAGGCCGGCAAGCCCGGACCCAGCGCCGACGGGCGCAAGACCCGGCCCGCCGGCGACGCCGGTAAGACCGAGCCCGTTGTGGACCAGAGCGCGACTACTGCTTCGGCGCTCGGTTTCGATGCGGCGCTTGCGCCCGACGAGGAGACTGTCAGAGAGGCGGAGCGACTCGGGCGCCTCAGCCCGGAGTACGTCTGTGTTCGGGGAACCGAGGAATTGGAAGAGTGGATCGAGCGATGCCGGCAGGCCGGCCGGTTTTCGTTTGACGCGGAGACCGATGCGCTTGATGCGATGGTGGCGAGCCCGGTGGGTTTGTCGCTCGCTGCGGAGCCTGGCCGCGCCTGCTATATCCCACTCCGCGGACCCGACGGTCCGGTCCTTGACGACGAGCTTGTGCGAGACAGGCTGGCTCGCCTCTTTGACAGCCGCGAGGTCGAGGTCGTTGGACAGAATCTCCAGTACGACTACAAGGTGCTCTCGCGGTGGGGGATGCCGGTCCGAGCACGCTGCTTCGACACGCTGGTGGCGGCCTGGCTCTTGGATGCCGAGGCCGGCCAGTACGGCCTGGATCGCCTTGCCGAACGGTATCTCGGCTATACCACACTCCACTATGACGATGTGGTTCCCAAGGCCAAGCGAGGAGAAGCTCGGCGCACATTCGACTCGGTGCCCCTGGAGACCGCGACGCGTTATGCCGCCGAGGACGCGGACCTGGCGTTGCGGTTGGCTGATCTGTTTGTGTTGTTGCTGGAGAAGCGGGGGCTGTCCGGTATCGCGGCCGGGGTAGAGATGCCGCTTGTGCCGGTACTGGCGGAGATGGAGCTGGCAGGCATACGGGTTGACCTGGATGAGCTCTCTCGTTACGGAGGGGAGCTTGTAGAGGAGATGGGCCGGATCGAAGAGTCGGTCTATGCCGAGGTCGGCCGCCGTTTCAACCTGAACTCTACGCAGCAACTGCAGACCGTGCTGTTCGAGGAGCGCGGGTTGGCCCCTCGCCGTAAGACGAAGACCGGCTATTCCACCGATACGGCGGTGCTGGAGGAGTTGGCGGCGGAGGACGTCGTGCCGGAGTTGGTTCTGCGCCACCGACGGCTCAGCAAGCTTAAAAGTACCTACGTCGATGCTCTTCCGCGCATGGTCAATGAAGATACCGGCCGGATTCACACGAGTTTCCAAGTCACCGGGACAGCAACCGGCCGGCTCTCGAGTCGTGATCCGAACCTTCAGAATATTCCGATAAAGGACGAAGAGGGCAGGCGTATTCGGCGCGCATTCGTCCCGGCACCCGGTCATTGGTTCGTAAGCGCCGACTACTCGCAGATCGAGCTCGTGGTTCTCGGACACCTTTCCGGAGATGAAGGGCTTAGACGTGCCTTCGCCGAAGGACAGGACGTCCACCGGGCGACCGGCGCTCTCATATTCGGAGTGGAGCCGGATCAGGTTACCCCGGAACAGCGCCGGATCGCGAAAACGATCAATTTCGGTGTCATGTACGGGATGAGCGCATTTCGGTTAAGCCGGGAACTGCGGATCCAGCGGCGGGAAGCTGAGCGCTTCATCGAGGCGTACTTCCGGACGTACAGTAAGATACGCGATTTCGTGGACCAGAAGGTGCGGGAAGCGCAAGAGCACGGTTATGTCAACACGCTCTTCGGGCGCCAACGTCCGCTTCCGGCGATCAACAGCCGTAACCGGGCGGAGAAGCAGGGTGCCGAAAGGATTGCGGTGAACACGCCAATTCAAGGTACGGCAGCGGACATCGTGAAGCAGGCGATGCTCCGTGTGGAACGCCGGCTGAAAGAGGATGGTCTCCGCTCGAGCCTGCTTCTGCAGGTACACGATGAGCTCATGCTGGAGTGCCCGGAGGATGAGGTGGAACAGGTGAAGCGCGTGTTGCACGAAGAGATGACCTCGGCAGTGGAACTGAGCATACCGCTCAAGGTGAGTGTCGAGGCAGGGTTGAACTGGGGCGAGCTGCATTGAGGCGCAAGGAGAGCAAACTCCGAAAGGGAACGGACATCGGAGCGGATAGCGAAACGGAGGAGAGAACGTCGGAGCGGGAATCCGGGCAAGCCTGGTTCGATCCGGCCGGGACGGCTCCATCGAACGCCGGCAGCGGCGGGGCCGAAGACGGCGAAGCTTCCGAATCCGGTGCGACCGAGACCGGCCGGCCGTTCGTCGTGGGCGTGGCGGGACGCTACTGCGCAGGGAAGAACGCGGTCGTTGGAGTCTTGGAGAAGATGGGGTTTGGTCAGATCGAGGTGGATTGGCTGGGGCATCTTGCGCTTGAGCGATGCCGCGTCGCTATCCGGCGCGAGTTCGGCAAGGGGGTGATCGGTGACGACGGCGCGGTTGACAGACGGAAGCTGGGCCGGCTCGTGTTCGCTGATCCCGAAGCGCGGAGGCGCTTGGAATCGATCGTCCATCCGGACATGGTGGATGAGGTGCGAAGGCGTATCGCTAATGCCCCGCCCGGCGGGCGCGTGGTTGTAAACGCCGCCCTACTCTTTCCCATGGGCCTACACAGGTTCTGTGACGCCGTGTTCTGGGTCTATGCGCCTGCGCCCCTTCGGCTTCTTCGGGCACGGAGACGGGATGGGCTTTCGCTGGGAGAGGCTTGGCGGCGGATGCGCGCTCAGCGCACTCTACAGCCCGCGCGCAAAGATGTCGATATGTATACCGTGTGCAACGTAGGGTCAGTCAACGGGCTCGAAAAGCGAGTGCGTCGTCTGATTGGAAGGCTTCGCCAACGGACGGTGTCTCGCTTAGTCCATGGTGGCGGATGAAGGAGAAGAAGAGAGCATGTACGCGCGGAGAACTCTTCTTATCGTTCTCTCGATAACACTCTTCCTTGCGCTTGTTCTTGGAATCGGTCTATTGGCCTTCTATCCGGATACCGCTCCGGGTGTCGCGCGCGCGGGAGTCCCGGGGGAGCCGGAGCCGGTCGATCCGGTCGAGTATCGAAGCGACCGTGACGAGCCCGACGATCCCGAGGCCGAGCCCGATGTCGAGGATCCGGAACCCGAGGAAGTAACCGATCCGGACGAGGACGAGTTCATCATCGTCTACAGCACCGGGGAAGAGCGCGTAATCGATCCTGACGATAGGCAGAGGTTCGTACGTGAGCTAAGCGTGGACAAGCCGGAGCATGTGCCTGCTCCGCCTGATGATCCTGAACCTCCGGAGGAGCCGGAGCCTACCCCTGATCCGGAACCGGAACCTGTTCCCCGCCCCGATCCTGAGCCGGATCCGGAGCCGAGGCCTGAACCCCGTCCCGACCCCGCCCCTGAGCCTGAGCCGGAAACGCGGCCTGCACCTTCGCGCGAGTATTGGGTGCAGCTCGCGGCTACCGGTAGCCGCGACGCGGCGGAAACGGCGCGCGACACCTTGCGCGGGCATACGCTTCGGAGCGTAGTGTTTCCTACCCGGATCGACGGCGATATCTACTATCGGGTGCGGGTGGGGCCATACCGGGAACAGCGCGAAGCGGAGAAGTTTCTGGCATGGATCGAGGAACTGGACGATTTCG
>PWGF01000272.1 GCA_003554375.1 Spirochaetaceae bacterium | reverse complement strand
CCTGTGCGCCCGCCTGCCGGTGAGTGCGAATCGAAGTCAGAAAGCGCTCGTACTCAAACTGCTCCCGTTGCGGATTTCGCGCATCGATCACCCCGTCCGTGAACAGTACGAGCCGGTCACCGGATTCTATCTGTATGGCCTGTTGATCGTAGCGAGGCGCCGGGAAACAGCCGATGAAGATCCCTTTGCTGTCCAACGGCGCTATCTCAGACGTGCTTTCGCGAGTCAGCAGAGCGGGATGATGACCGGCGTTCGTGTACCGCAGAGTGCCGGAACGCGCATCGTATATCGCGAAGAAGGCACTCACGAAGTACTCGAGGTCCCCAATGAACTCGACCATTTCGGCATTTACTTGGGCAAGCACCTCGTCCGTGGCCGTAGTGCCTTCAACCGCGTGCGTGTGAAAGCTCACCTTGGCCATTGTGGTGATCAGTGACGCCGGCATTCCATGCCCCGAGACATCGGCAATCAAGAAGCCGTACCGCTCGTCATCCAGAGCAAACACGTCGTAGAAGTCCCCGCCGACCGCTTCCATGGAAGCATAGGCGGACCCAAATCGCAGTGCCCCCGACTGGGGAAAGGTATCCTGGCCCGGCAGCAGATTCTGTTGCACCCTTCGTGCCATAATCAGCTGACGCTCCATCTCCGCTCGATCGCGCAGAAGCTCCTCATTGGCCAGCCGCAGCTCTTCAGTCCGCTCATCGACTCTTTTCTCCAGAGTCTGGTTGTACTGGTGGATCGTCTTGAAGCTGCGGCTCAGTCTGCCGGTCATCGTGTTGAACGCTGTTGCCATCCGCGCGACTTCGTCGTTCGAGTCGACCCGGGCTCGCACCGTCAGATCCCCCTGCTCTACCTGCTGCATGGCGGAAACGAGCGCGCCGACCGGACGCGATATCTTGCCGACAACGAAGAAAACCACGATCGACACGAGCACCGCAGCTGCGGCCATAACCACGGAAATCCACACGGCTGAGCGCGTGATCCGCCCACTGAACTCCACAACGGGAACCGTCACTCCAAGAGACCACCCGTGATGATCCAGCGGAAGAAACGCAAGCAGGTATTCCTTTCCGTCGACCCCGACATAGCGCCCGGATCCTTCCTGCTGATCCAACATCTGCCTACGAAGCCCCTCAAGGCCTCCACTAACCTTTCCAAGCCGGCTGAGCCTGCCCAATACTTGGAGCGAATCGTCCGGGTGGTGAAGGAACCGCCCGTTCTGATCGACTACGAACGCATAGCCGCTTTCTCTGATTATCACGTCTTGCAGGGTGGCAAACAACGTATCGAATGCTACGACACCGTGGACGAATCGGGACCCGATATGGGGATTCTCCGTTGCACGATCCTTCGGAGCAACCGATATCTTGGTGTCGGAAAGCACAGCGGAGAACGTGAAGCTCGGATACCCGTAGACTCGCCGAAGCTCCGACATCGAAGGCTCTTCAGTGCGCCTGAGCTCTCGCCAGAAGACTTCGTGGGCGTAATCGAAGGCCCCGAGCACCCGGTCATACGGATATTGGGCAGTGACGTTTCCATCGGAATCGGTCAAAAAGAAAAACTCGAAGCCCGGATAGTACTGAAGCTTAGCGCGCATGGCGTCTGTGGCATCAGGCACCAGACGAACATCACGCGCGAGGTCCTGCACAACTCGTTGTCGTTCGTCGATCGTGTTGGAGAGCTCCGACGCGTATCCGCGACCGATGAGGAGCAGCTGCTCCTCGATACCTTCCATGAGGCTTGCAGCAGCGACGCGCCACGTTATGAGGCCGACCAGCACCATCGTAGCGATGAATGCTCCGACCACCGCCAAACATATCTTCTTCCGGATCTGCACGTCCCTGCCTCCTCTTGGAAGATAGCAGGCTTCGCATATCTTTTCAAAAGGAAAGAAGAGCCCGGCGCGAGAAAGAAGGGCGAGTGTGCATGTCGCGGTCTGAGTACCGTACGGAGCATCCCCGAACCTGCGTCCGGACTTCCACCCTTCAGCGCATGCTCTTCAGCACGTCTATGCCGCTCAGCGCGCCGGCGTGACGGCGCGGGTCTCGTCCTCAGACCTTGCTGCACGCACAACCGCACAGCCGTCCGGCTCCAGCTCGATGTAGCGGCCGCGGTGCTCCGCGCCCGCGGCCGGCTCCACAACCACCGTCTCCCGGTCGGCCGATCGCCCTGCGACGGATTCAAGGAGCGCCGCGGAATCGACCTTGCACGGCTCAGCTCCAAGATTTGCGGCCACAACGAACTCACCTCGCACGATGGAGACTACCCCTTCCGGGCCCTCGTACACCCGAGGCACCGTGTCTCTCGAGCACCCGAGACTCGGCTCGCGCTTCCGAAGCGCGAGCAACTGTCGATACCACGAGAGCATGTCCGCATGCTTGGCCTGAGAACGTTCCTCCCAACGCAGGGTGCTCCGCCGCGCTGTCTCCCGCCGCTGAGGATCCGGAATATCCTCCGCTTGCCATCCAAACGCCGCAAACTCCTGCCGGCGTCCCTCACGGACGCCCTCGCCCAGTCCGGGGTCACCGTGGTCCGTGAAATACTGGAACGGGGTAGAGGCCGCCCATTCCTCGCCCTGGAAGATGAGAGGGACAAAAGGCGAAAGCAGAGTCCACGCGGCCGCAATTCGAGCGCGCCCGGGGCTGACCAAATGGCACAGGCGTTCGCCCACGGCTCGATTGCCGACCTGGTCGTGGTTCTGGCTGTAACCCAGAAACCGCCGGCGCGGCAAATCACCCACCGGCGCGCCGTGACGGCGCCCGCGATGCGCGGAATAGCAACCGTCATAGACAAACACTTGCTCAAGCGCCGCACGCAGATGCGACACCGCACCGAAATCCGCATAGTAACCGGCCCGCTCGCCGCTGAGGAGCGCATGGACGGCATGATGGAAGTCGTCGCTCCATTGCGCCTCGATCCCGTAACCGCCGGCCTCCCGACTCCGCACAACCCGAGGGTCGTTTAGGTCGCTCTCGGCAATCAGCGTGAGGTGCCGGCCGGTTGCGGCCTCGAGCGCCCGGACCTCGCGCGATAGCTCTGCCAGAAAGTGCTCCGCTGACTCGTCATGGAGTGCGTGAACGGCGTCGAGACGGAGCGCATCAAAGCGGTAGTCGCGCAACCACATACAGGCATTGTCCACCAAAAAGCGCCGAACCTCGTCGCTTCCGGGGCCGTCGAGATTCACTGCATCACCCCACGGCGTTCGATACGTGTCCGTGAAGTACGGCGCGAACTTGCCGAGATAGTTTCCCTCGGGTCCGAGATGATTGTAGACAACGTCGAGCACCACCGCCATACCGTAGGCGTGGCAGGCATCTACCAATCGCTTGAGCCCATCCGGCCCGCCATACCCTTCATGAGGCGCAAAGAGCGCCACGCCGTCGTAGCCCCAGTTTCGCCTTCCCGGGAAAGCGGCAACCGGCATGAGCTCTACGTGCGTCACTCCCAACTCACGAAGCTCCGGCAGCCGTTGCGCAGCTGCGTCGAACGTT
>PWGF01000386.1 GCA_003554375.1 Spirochaetaceae bacterium | reverse complement strand
GCCATCGGCGCGGCATGGTAGCGCGAACGTGCGTAGGTCGGCGATCGGGCGCCGCTGCGGCCCGGATCCGCTTCGCCGGCACGGTCCGCGGTCTCCTTCGTGCGGAATCGCTCAGATTAGGACCCTCATTCTTACTCATAATATACTCGCTCTTGGTGGGTCACGGATACAGTTGCCTTCCGGACGAGACCGTATCGGGGCGATTCTGTGCGGGGACCATGCCGCGGCACTACGGGAGCGACCGGGTCAACGTGGATAACTGGATGAGATAGCGCGCGGGAGAGCTCCGACTGTCGCACAGGGACTTGAAGACCGAGAACGGGGGTGCTTTCGTCCCACTGCCGCGGCGGCTATACTGTCTGCGCGATGGCAGGTAGCATATTCTGGTACGATCTGGAGACTTTCGGCATCGACCGGCGAATCGACCGTATTGCCCAGTTTGCAGGATTGCGTACGAACGAGCGCTTCGAACCGATCGAGGAGCCGCTCGTTCGATACTGCTCGATCACCCCGGATTACGTTCCGGATCCGCTCGCCTGCCTTCTTACGGGTATCACACCACAGACCACGTGGGAGCTTGGCCGGCGCGAGTGCGACTTTGCCGCGGAGATCAGGCAGGCTTTGATGGTGCCGGGAACGTGTGTCTCAGGGTACAATAACATCCGCTTCGATGACGAGTTCATCCGCAGCCTCTTCTATCGCAACTTCTTCGATCCCTACGAGCGCGAGTACGCGGCCGGCAACAGCCGGTGGGACTTGATCGATGCGATGCGCGTAGCTCACGATCTGCGGCCGGAAGGAATCAACTGGCCTCAGGGGGACGAGGGCAAGCCGTCGTTCCGTTTGGAGGAGCTTGCCGCGGCGAACGCTATAGAGCAGGAACGCGCTCACGACGCGATGAGCGACGTTCACGCCACAATCGGTTTGGCGCGCATGCTCCACGATCGCAAACCGCGGCTCTTCTCGTATCTCTTCTCGCTCCGCAAACGGGAACAGGTACGAAAGCTCGTCGATCTCCAACGCAAGGATATCGTGCTCTATACCGCGCCGCTGTTTACGCGTCCGGGAGGCTGCACCACTGCAGTGGTCCCGATCGGTGTCAATCCGCGCAACGACCGGGAAGTGATCGTCTTCGATCTTCGATTCGATCCTCGGCCAATTCTCGAGCGCGACTCTGACGGGCTTTCGGAGCATATCTTCAGTCCCGGTCAGCCGAGCGGCGTCACAACGCTGGCGACAAACCGTTGTCCCGCGGTGTCACCGGTCGGGACGATGACCGATGAAGCGGCCAAGCGACTCGGACTCGATTTGGAGCTCTGCACTGAGCACGCCCGTCTCATCCGGGAGGATGCTACGCTCACAAACCGGATTGCTCGGGCGTACGCTGCTCCGCCGGGGCCGGCGGCCGCCGGTAGAGATCGGGACCCGGAGCTTCAGATATACTCAGGGGGCTTCTTCAGCGATGACGATCGAGCCGAGTTTACGCGCGTCCGCAACGCGCAACCCGAGGAGCTGCCAAGGCTCTCGTTGAACGTGGAGGACCCCCGGATTCCCGAGCTTCTATGGCGCTACATTGGGCGGAACTATCCGGAGCAGTTCGACACCAAGCAACGGGAACGATGGCGCAGCTTCTGCGCCGGCCGGATTCTCATGCCGCCCTCCGAGAAAGCTTCGAGCTTCGCGTTCTTTGAGCGCAAGATTGCCGAGCATCTGGCCGACAAGGACCTTGCGCCGAGCAAGAAGCGAATCCTCCAGGCGCTGGGGGAGTACCGGGATTATCTGGCGGAGACCGTGTTGAGCGATGGGGCGTGAGGCACAGATTCTTAAGACGAGGTTGGAGACGTGTCACGGGCGGCCAACAAGAATCCGTCCCTCACGCCCCAAGGGCATCCGGGAAGTCGGGCGCGGCGTCGGTGATGATGGGGACTTCCTGTTGGGCGAGCTCCCGGATATACGGATAACCGGTCAGCATGGCATGCCATGTATCGCCGTCGATCATCTTGAGCCCGGTGAGTCCGTAGTTCGAGATGCGCTCCTCGATCGATGCCTTCTGCAGCGCGTGGATATCCGGACCGTTGGAAGCGACGGCGAATGCCCAGAGGGTGGAGTACATCTGCACGTAGGCGTAGGCGGTGCGGACCACTGGAAAGGCCTGGGAGAGCGTGCGGCGGATACACTCGAATGCTACCGGACGCGCCACCGGTGACTCGGCGTGCATAGCAAAGAGGCCGTTCTCCGGGTCGAGGCGTGCTTGTACGGCCTGGTAGAACTCCCGGGTGTACAGCATGCGTGAGGGGCCGAAAGGATCGGTCATATCCATAATGCAGACGTCGTAGCGCTCGGATGAGCGTTCCACGAAGCCGCGGCCGTCCTCGAAGTGTATGCTCACGCGGTTGTCATCGAATGCGCCGCCGTTGATATCCGGCAAGTAGGCGCGGCAGAACTCCACCACTTCCCGGTCGAGCTCCACGTAATCGACATGGGTGACGGTGGAGTAGCGGAGCGCCTCGCGCAAAATGCCGCCGTCCCCGCCGCCGATGACGAGAACCCGCTCCGGGCGGGGGTGCGCAAGCATTGGGAAGTGGACCATGGGCTCATGGTACTGCCACTCCTTGTGCTCACTCACCTGGGTTGCGCCATCGAGGAGGAGCACGCGGCCCATCTCGTCCGTCTCCAGGAGCTCGATCTTCTGATACGCGCCGGCACCTTCGTGCAACGTCCTGTTCACGGTGTAGAAGAAGCCGTGATTCGGGTTAAGCCATTCTTCAAACCGTCGTTTGTCCGCCATTTCCTTACTCCAAGTGCCGAAAAGCGGCCGTTCCAGGTAGTCGGGTGGGGAGGGCGCGCTGAACGCGCGGTGCGCCTGCCGCCGCGGTGTCTGCCGGCCGTGTGCCCATAGGCTGGGTACGTGCCGCCCGTGTCCCTGTCGGCCGGGCTAGAAGTTCTGACACTCGAAAATCTCCTGGATTTCGCGCTGGAGCATCCCCTGCACTCGGGATCTTTCGTTTTCATCCAACTCCTTCGCCTCCGGGCCGAAGAGGTAATTCGATATGTCTAGGCTCTTCTTGCGCATCTTGGTGTTGAACATGTTATCAGAGATGACGTTGATGTCGTAGGCAACGTACTCGGCGAGCACTTCATCGGATATGTAGTCCTGGATCGAGGTGATGTCATGGTCGATGAAGTGCTTCTTGCCCTCGGAATCCCGGGTGAAGCCTCGTACTCGATAGTCGATGAGGACTACGTCGCTGTCGAAACTATCGATAAGGAAGCGCAGGGCCCGAAGTGGAGAGATCATCCCGCACGTGCTAACGTCGATATCTACGCGGAATGTGGCGATGCCGGTGCTGCTGTCGTGTTCGGGGTAGGTGTGCGCGGTGATGTGACTCTTGTCCAGGTGCCCCACGACGCTGGTCGGAGCCGACTGAGAAGCCGGGTTGGCGTTGTCCTGCGGGCGATTAACGGGCCCTTCGGCGATCAGTGCGGTAACGCTGGCGCCTCGCGGCTCGTAGTCCTGGGTAGAGACGTCGAGTAGCTCAGCGCCGATAGTGCGAGTGACCTCTCGGATAATCCGGTTGAGCCGTTCGGCATTGTACTCTTCGTCGATGTACTCCAGATAGTCGAGCTGGCTCTCTCGAGACCGCGCATAACAAATGTCGTAGATATTGAAGCTCAGGTTCTTTGTGAGGTTGTTAAACCCCTGGAGCTCCACCTTCTCTCCCTTCACTTGTCCGAGCAAAGCGCTACCGTCCTTCCACATAGTTGCCTATAGCACCACGACTACGCTCTTCTGTTTGCCGCTTGTCACGATTGCTGAAACGAGTCCCTGTGTCGCATGCTCCGCCCCCCTTCGTTGGGGGATCAGAAGGCCGAGAGTACTGAGGATACTGTTTCTGCGGTCGTTCTGTCAAAGATGGGAGAAGAGGTCCGGGTAGTGCGACGCGAGGTAACCGGAGAGCTTGCTCCTGATATTCCGTACGTACTCGGTAGGGGGGGCGAGGCTTGACTCCCAGTCGACACGCCGGCCTGCGCATACTTCCAGCACCGCGGAGATGCTCTCGGCAAGAGCGCGAGGATGATAGCCGCCTTCGAGTGTATAGACGACGGGCGCGAGACCGACTTGCTCGGCATAATCGTGAACCCACGCGGCCATTGCGCCGAATCCGGCTGCGCTCAACTCCATCCCTCCGAGTGGGTCGTCCCAATGCGCATCGAAACCGGCCGAGACGAGAAACAGATCCGGTGACCACTCGACAACGATAGGCCCTACCACATCATCGAGAAGGGAAAGATACTCGGAGTCGGATCGTCCGGCGGCCAGAGGGATATTGACGGTTGTCCCGCTACCCGGCCCTGCGCCGGTCTCCCCCATTCTGCCGGAGCCGGGGAACAGCGGAGACTGATGAAGGCTCACATACAGTACCTCATCCCGGCGGTAGAAGTGGTGCATGGTTCCGTTTCCGTGGTGGACGTCCCAGTCGAGGATCAGGACGCGAGTATAACCTACGGCGAGGGCGTGCTCGGCGGCTATGGCGGCGTTGTTGAAGAAGCAGAACCCCATCGGACGATCGCTTTCGGCATGGTGACCGGGTGGGCGTACGGCGCAGAATGCTGAGGGCGCCCCGTGTCGAACTGCGTCGACTGCCGCGATCCCGGCGCCCGCGGCATGCCGGGCGGCCTGGTAGGTCGCATGGTTGGCTGCGGTGTCAGCATCGAACCGGGTGCTCTCGGCCTCCTCACTGCGGCGGAGCGCGTCCACGTGAGCAACGGTATGAACGCGCTCGAGCTGATTCCGCTCGGCGGGCGGTGCCTCACGCCGATCCAGCTCCGCGCCGATCGCGTGAGCTGCCAGGTACCGGGTTACCTCTTCGAGTCGCTCGGGGCATTCCGGATGACCCTCGGGCTGTCGATGCTCCAGACAGACGGGATGGAAATAGAAAGGTACGCTCACGGCGATACAATCTACCGGTTCGCGGGGCCCCCGACAAGACCCGCACCGCTACTTGCCCTACGGCGCGTGAATCGTGCGATACTTGGGGCCGGATGAAACACATCACCAGAGAGAAGACGGTGCTCTATCTCCAGACGGGCGTGATCGCGGCGGCTCTTGTGGGGCTGATGGTATGGCTGGGACGCAGCCTGGTAGGGACGATCGGGACGGGGCTTTTCGTTCTGATGCTGGTCGTGGCGTGGAGCATGCTCGGGCGTACCTCGCCTCTGACCACGCTTCGCAACGCGTATCCGGTTACCTCTCGGAATGCACCCGAGCTCTACCGTGTTGTGTCGGAGCTGGCGGGCCGTGCCGGGCTGCCGCACCCGCCGCGTGTCTATTACGTACCGTCACGCGTTATGAACGCGGCAACTGTGGGCAACCGGAACGACTCGGCGCTGATTCTGACGTCGGCTCTGGTGCAGGCGCTGGGAGTTCGCGAGATCACCGCAGTTCTCGCGCACGAGATCAGCCATATTCGGAACAACGATCTGTCGTTCTTCACCTTCAGCGAGCTTGTCACCCAAATGACGATGATCATGTCGCGAGTCGGCTGGTTTCTCATTCTCGTCCAGTTGCCCTTGGTATTAGCCACGGGGTACGGCTTCCCGATAAGCTTCATCATACTCCTCATGCTGGCTCCTCTTGTTGCGGTGGCGCTTCAGAGCATGCTGTCACGGACCAGGGAGTACAACGCGGATTTGACGGCGGCGGAGCTCACCGGGGATCCGGAGGGGCTTGCTGCCGCCCTCTACCGGCTTGACTACCCAAGACGGCGTGCGGTGTCCATTCTTCTGCCGGTGCCTGCCGAAGAGCCTTCCCGCTTGTTTCGCACCCATCCGCCGACACCGGAACGTATTCGACGGCTCATGGCGCTTCGGCGGTGATAGGCGGGCTTGCGCTTTTCTCGCGGGCACGCTACGAATTCGGGGCGCATGGAGGTACGACTGAGATGGAACACAGGGCACTGGGCAGAAGCGGTCTACGCGTATCGAAAATCGGCCTGGGGACCTGGGGCCTAGGGGGAGACTTCTACGGGCCGGTCGGCGAGGATGCGGCAATCGACACTGTCCGGGCTGCGATCGACTCCGGAGTGAACTTGATCGATACGGCTCCTGCTTACGGAGACGGCCGAGCCGAAGAGCTGGTGGGAAGAGCGCTCAACGGGCTGCGCGACTCGGTCCTTCTTGCCACGAAGGTTGGCATTGTCCGGAAGGGCAAGCGAATTCGCCGTTGCCTGGAGCCGCAGTCGATTCGTACGGAAATCGAGGGCAGCCTCCGTCGTCTCAAGGTCGAGGCGATCGATCTGTACCAGATTCACTGGCCTGACCCCGATACTCCGTTGGAACAGACAATGGAGACGCTGCTGCGGATTCGTGACGAGGGGAAAGTGCGGCACCTAGGTGTGTCGAATTTCGATCAGGTTCAGCTGGAACAGACCTCGAGCCTCGGACGAATCGAGAGCTTCCAGCCCTACTATTCCCTCCTGGGCCGCGCGATCGAGGAAGACGGCACCCTGGACTTCTGCCGTGAGCACGAGATCGGCGTACTCTGCTATGGAGCGCTTGGCGGAGGAGTGTTGACGGGCAAGTTCGGCGACCGCCCCTCGTTGCCGGAAGGGGATCATCGCCACAATTTCTACCCCTACTTCGCGGAGCAAGTGCGTGATGCAGTCGCTCGGGTACTCAGGGAGGTGCGGGCGATCGCGCGGGTTCATGGGGCGGAGCCGGGTCATGTTGCCGCGGCGTGGGCAGCCGATAGTCCGGGGATAACCAGCGCGCTGATCGGAGCCAAGTCGGTGGATCAAGTATCGTCGAACGCTCTAGCCGGCGAGCTGGTGCTGTCGCCGGAGGAACGGGAGCGTCTGGACCGAGCTTCGGAAGCAATCGAGGAAGCACGGGAGCAGGAACAATGAAGATCGGAATTCTGGAAGAACGCTTTCTGGATCACACGGTGGAACTGGATGTCATCAAGGAGGCGGGGTTTGAGCCTGTCGAGATTCCGGCTGACGCAGCGGAGCGAAGCCGCGAGATGCTCGGCGACCTCTCCGGGCTGCTGGTCAACCTGACGCCGGTGACGGCGGAGCTCCTAGCTCAGATGCCGAGCCTCAAGGTTGTGTCGCGCTACGGCGTAGGGGCTGACTCAGTGGATATTGGCGCGGCTCGCCAACAGGGCGTTACAGTTCTCGTTCAGCCGGGTGTGAGCACGGAGGAGGTTGCCGATCACGCGCTTGCGCTGATTATGGCCTGTACGCGGGGGATCGTAGATCGAGATCGTGCGGTTCGCAACGGCGGGTGGAATGTGGAACCGCCCGAGCGGCTGCGCCGTATTGGCGGCAGAACCGTCGGAATCATCGGCTTCGGGCGAATCGGGAAGGCGGTAGCCAAGCGGCTTACCGGCTTCGCACCGAAGCGCATCGTCGTTTCCGATCCGTTGCTCGGCCCTCAACTGATTCGCGACAGCGGAGGGGAGCCGCTTGCTCTTGCCGATCTCTTGAGCGTCTCGGACGTCGTCACGCTTCATCTTCCCCTTACTGAGAAAACGGCGCGCATAATCGACGCTCAGGCGCTCGGACGGATGAAGAGCGGGGCCTTCCTGATCAACACGTCTCGTGGCGGACTGGTAGATACCGAGGCGGTGATAGACGCACTGGATCGAGGAGATCTGGCGGGTTTTGCCGCTGACAGCTTCGAACAGGAGCCTCCCGATGACGTCGAGCCCCTGACGCGGCATAAGCGGGTCGTCATGACCGATCACTGTGCATGGGCGTCGGAGCAGAGCGTGAGTGCTTTGAAACGTGCTACGGCGGTGAGCGCCTGCCGCTACCTGGCAGGCGAGAGATCGGGCCTTCATCCGGCCCCGGGATCGACTCTGTAGGATGGGCCGCGGCGGCGCGGGCAGATATGCGTGACGGTCACGCCATTGGTACGGAGCTCACGGGCGCATCCTGAGGCCGGCTTCTATGATCCATCACCCTTGGACGTGACCGTCACACCATGGGTACGAAGCTCACCCCGCCGAACTCTTCCTCCTGGTAGTCGGAGCCGACGCGGCGGATTCGGACGAGCCTTTGGGCGGGTTGGTGGCCGATCGGCGCGACGAGGAATCCGCCGTGGCCAAGCTGTTCCAGGAGGGCTTGCGGTGGCGAGGGAGGAGCGGCGGAGATGATGATCCGCTCGAACGGGGCATGCTCCGGGCAGCCTTGCCACCCGTCGCCGACGAAGAGACGGACATTCGGGTAGGTGGTGAGGATTCGCTGCGCGCGTTGCGCAAGCGTGTCAAGGCGTTCCATCGAGAAGACCTCTTGGGCGAGATAGGAAAGCAGCGCGGTCTGGTAGCCTGACCCGGTTCCGATCTCGAGCACCCGTTCGTTACCCGAGAGCCTGAGCAGCTCCAACATCACTGCTACCACATACGGCTGAGAGATCGTCTGCCCTTCTCCGATAGGAAGGGGGCGATTGTCATAGGCGCTGTTGCGTTCGCGCTCGGGCACGAATTGCTCGCGCGGCACGCGCTCCATGGCGGTAAGCACGCCAGGATCGGTGACACCGCGGGCGCGAATGTCGTCTCGAACCATTTCGTACCGTCTTTGCTTCAGTTCTTCATCAGTCATATAGTTGTTCCCGATTTCTGTGCGACTCCGAACATCGCCGTAACCGGGCCGGGCCCCGGCGCGCGATCTCCAACGAACCGGTACGGCGGCACCGACGGATTGATGCACCGGTGCCTTTCTTGGCCCGAGGCCCCGCCTTCTTTTGACCTAGCCGCCGCTCGCCGCGTATACTGGAGTCATAGGGCGGCCGGCCGGAGCTTGCAGAGGCCGGGGGCACACGGCATTCGTCCGGGCCTGACACCATATCATATCGCAGCGTGCCTGGTGTATGAAGCCAACGGTTCGGGTGCCTGTCCGGTGTGGTGAGGCGGTGAGCACTTGCTTCAGCGGTTTTTCGCCGCCGCGGAACCGTGGCGGTTCGACTGCGTTTACCTTGGGAAGCACGGAGGCTGAAGTGGCGAAAATCTATATCGTGGAGGACAATGAGTCGATTCGGGATGCGGTCAGCCAATATCTGCAGCTCGACGACCACTCGGTCTTGGAATTTCCCGGGTTAACGGGCGTGCTGGAGTCGATGGAGCACCAACCGCCGGAGCTGGTGATTATCGACATTATGTTGCCCGACGGAAGCGGGTACACGCTGGCCAAGGAGATCCGAATGCGCTCCGACGTACCGATTATGTTCCTGACAGCGCGGCAGCAGGAGTCGGATCGTATCACGGGCTTCGAAGTTGGGGCGGATGACTACGTGGTCAAGCCGTTTTCCCCGAAGGAGTTGGTCTTGCGGGCTCAGGCGCTTCTCAAACGGTACAAGAACCGGGACGGTGATGAGGAGAGTGGCGGGCGCTGGACATGTGGTAATGACCGCCTTACCTTGGATGATGTGGCCCGAAAGGCGTATGTCAACGGAGAAGAGCTCAAGCTCACGAACGCCGAGTGGAACATACTGGAGTATCTGGCTCACCGGGAAGGACAGGCTATCGCGCGCGAGAGGATCTTGGGTGAGTGCCTGGGGTACCTCTACGAAGGATCGGAACGCACCGTGGACACGCATATTGCCAACATCCGAGGACGGCTGGGAGACGCGCCATGGATCGAAACTGTACGTGGGTATGGGTACCGTTTCGCCGGCCGACGCGAGTAGCAGCGCGACACCGGAGTCTGCAACGGTGTGCCGGCATGGGAGGCCATCGGCGAGCGTGACCGCCGGCGCCGAGAGTGGCGGAGGGTGGTACAGCCCTTACCGGCGGATTGCTCCGCGTTCGGGCCTGTCCGGGCCGCCGGAGGAACGTCGATGTACGAGCCAAAGACAATGAACACGCTTTTTGCCCGGTCATTCTTCACGGTGTTGGGAGCGCTCCTTCTGCTCCTGGTTACGGTGGCCGGCGTGTTCATGTTCGGCATCAATCGAAGTATTCGCGTATGGAACGTACAGCGAACCCGTGCCATCCGCTCGCTTGTTCAACCGGCGATTGCCGAGGCGTACCGCGAAGAGGGAGATCTCGACGAGGAGACAATCTACGAGGCGGTGGTCCCGTTCCTGCGGGGAGTATCCGCGGTGCAAGTCTTGGACCGGCACGGCGACCCAGTCTTCCACTACAGCCGTGGCGAACGGCTTGCGCTGGAGGAGACGGGCGCGGAGCCGGTTGGAACCAGACGTGCCTTTGTCCAGATATCCGACGACCAATCCGGGGAGACCATCGGCTATTTGGCGGTCGATACGGCAGGGTTTACGGCTGACCCGGTCAATCGTGCGTTCATCGAACAGATCATTACCTCTGCAACCACCGGCGCCACGCTCTCGTTTCTCATTGCGCTGCTCGTTGCATACGGATACTCGCGCTCGCTTTCTGCTCGTACGGGCGCGTTGGCGGCGGGGCTCCGCCGGCTGGCAGATGGCGACCGGGACGTGCCGTTCAACCTCACCGGGATTCTAGAGCTCCGTGAGATCGCTGAGAGTGCGGAGCGTCTTGAAGCACAGCTAGCAGCTTCGGAGCGACAGCGCACGCAGTGGGCGCAAGATATCTCGCACGATCTGCGAACGCCGATCACGGCGTTGAAGTCTCAGTTCGAGGCTATGGTGGAAGGGGTGGTGGAGCCGAGCGCCGAACGGGTCCGCTCGGTGTACGGCGAGTTGCTTCGAGTAGAGAAGCTCGTACGTGATCTCACCGATCTTAGTTACATAGAGTCGCCGCAGCTTCGGTTGGATGTGCGTCCGGTGTTGCTCCCTTCTCTCTTGCGCTCGGTGGTGCATACGTTCGAGATGCAAGCTTCCGAGCGGGAGATCGAGATCGCGATCGACTCGCAAGTCGAGCGCATCGAGGCGGACGAGCACCTGTTGAACCGAGCGCTCGGAAACATCGTGCAGAATGCCGTGCGGTACGGTACGACGCCCGGCAAGATCCGTGTGAGCGCCAAAGAGAAACAGACCGATGCGTTCCGCGGGACGGAGATTCGCGTGGCGAACGTTGGTTACGTAGCTCCGGAGGAGATCCCCCGGCTCATCGAGCGGCTCTATCGCCGTGAGAACAGTCGTCCCGAGGGAGGTTCCGGGCTCGGTCTCTCGATTGCAGCTGCCGTCGTGCGGCTCCACGGGGGCGAGCTCTCCATGAGTCAGGAAGGAGAGTGGACTGTCGTTTCGCTCACCATTCCTGAGCACCCGGGCGGAGATGGTCGATATCGGTCGAAGCAAGGGGCAGCCGGACAGAAGTCGGCTCGGAGCGCTGCCACGGGGTAGCGCCTGCTATTGGCTGCTCTGAAGACTCGGCACGCCCGCTCGCTCAGCCGTGTTTAGTATACGTAGCGCCTGCTATTTGGCTGCTCTGCTCTGAAGAGGGTAGCCGACCAAAGAACGCTCAAGGGAGGGCGCCCGAGACGGGCGCCTTTTTTTTTGCGGAACGGACTAACCCTTCACCGCCCCGGCCATCATGCCGCGAACGAAGTAGCGCTGTAGCGAGAAAAAGATCAGCAGCGGCAGTACCATCGAGACGAAAGCTCCCGCGGTAAGAACGTACCACGTATGCCCTCGGCTTCCCACGAGCTCGGCAAGCCGCGTTGTGACAATGGGTTGCCGGGTGCCGAAGAACACCAGCGCAACCAACAGGTCGTTCCAGACCCATAGGAACTGAAAGATGGCGAACGAGGCTATGGCCGGGATCGACAACGGGAGCACGAGCCTGGTAAACGTCAACCACGGTGTCGCACCGTCGGCATGCGCCGACTCCAGGATGGACTTGGGAATGCTCGATATATAGCCGTACAGGATGTATGTAGCAAGCGGCAAGCCGAAACCGGTGTGGGCAAGCCACATCCCGAAGAAGGTGCCCGTTATGCCGTAGCGGGTGTACACCTGGAGCACCGGGATGAGCGCCATCTGCAGCGGAACCACGAGCAATCCGACGATCATGACAAAGAGGATCTCCCGTCCGTGAAAACGCAACCAGGCGATGGAAAACGCAGCGAACGCAGCCATCGAAATCGGGATTACGGTAGCGGGAATGGTAATCAGCAGACTATTGAAGAATGCATGGTCCATTCGGTCGGCGCTGAGTACGTGTCGATAGTTCGAAAGGGTCCACTGTTCGAACTCGAAGAAGCGAAAGAGTCCTTGCCACCAGCCGGTTGCGTTGATGGCTGCAGGGGTCCGAAGCGAGCTGACCAAGACGCCGAGAGTGGGGAGGGTCCAGACCAGCACGATGACGAGGACGAAAAGGCGTACCGCCAGTTTCCCTAGCGTCATCTCAGCCCGTGCCGAGCCGAGGAAGCTTCCACTTTCCGCGGCGTGCTTGCGAATCTGCCGCTGGCGCTCAACCGCCTGGAGTTGCCAGCCTTGGGTATTTGAACCGCCGTTTTTCTCAGACATACGCTCCTCCTACTGGCTCCGCGCTTCACGGATGTGCTGCACGTTTCGGACCATGAACGGGATCACCACCACGAAGAGGAAGACGGCAAGCGCGCTCCCTCGCCCGAAGTTTCGGTATACAAATGCCTCCTGGTACATGCGGGAGGCAACAATGTGGGTCCCGTGCTGTCCGCTTGTGGTTACGTAAACAACGTCGAATATCTTGAGCACCATGAAGAGAATCGTGGTCATCACGACCAAGATCGTGCCTTTGACGTAGGGAATCGTCACGTTGAAGAAGACGCTCAGCTCCCCTGCTCCGTCCACTCGAGCGGCATCCAGAAGATCCTTCGGGACTCCCTTGACCGACGCGCTGAGGATGACCATTGCGAACCCGGTCTGGAGCCAGATCATAATGAAAATCAGCAAGAAGTTGTTCCACGGTCGGATCGTAATCCACGCAACCGGGTCTCCGCCGAGCGCCGTGACGATGGCGTTCAGTAACCCGAGCTGCTCCAGATGGGCCGGCCGAAAGTAGTAGACAAAGCGCCAGATGATACTTGCTCCCACGAAGGAGATGGCCATGGGCATGAAGACAAGCGACTTGACGATCTTCTCCCACCGCGGCTTGAAGCGGTCTACAATCACCGCGATCAATAACCCCACCACAGTTGCCATGAGGGGCACGAATATGACCCACAGTAGCGTATTCCTGAGCACTACGAGCATCGCGGGATTGGTGAATATGTATTCGTAGTTCGCGAGGCCGACGAACTCATCTCCGCGGCGACTCAGGAAGCTCAGCCACACGGTGCGGACCGCGGGATAGAGAATATAGAAGCCGAGCGTGAGAGCGGCTGGAGCCACGAATACATACGGTACGATCCTATCCCGCACCCCCGGACCGAACAGCTCCGCCAAGCTGTTCAAGGAATAGAATAGCGCCCAGATCCCAACAACCCCGACGAAGAGGCCTACGCCGGCGATCCCGATGTAGGAAACGCCGCGGACGTCCTGCAAAAACGCCGCTCCGCCTCCTAGAATGGCAATAGTTACCGCCAGGGAGCCGAATGCCAGGAGCACGCGCATTGGGTACCGGTCTGTAAGGGAACTGAATGGAGCCTTCTGTTGCGTGATGTCACTCATACGGCACACCTTCCCGTTTGTAGCATTGTCAAAACGATGGTGCGCCGCTTCTCCGAAGTTGGGAATAGACGAATGTCACGAGTTCACGAAAGCCGGTATGACAAATGTCATTGCCGGCGCGGAATGCAGATTGTGCAGCGCCTCAGCCCGCTCTCGGGAGGCCGTGGAGGCGAAGGAAAGGAGGGGAGATCGTCTCTGAACGTGATTTGCTTGTCGCCCGGCGGCCCCGGGTGCTCATGAAGCCCGGGGCCGCTAGGGGAGAATGCCGGCGACGCGCAAAGATCAGAAACCGGGAAGCGTCGCGCTCACCTCCTGGCCGCCGCGGTTAACGCGGAGCTCTCGCGTACCCGTGTCCTCGGCAAGAAGCGCGTAGAGGTCTCGTGCCGACTCCACCGGTTCGCCGTCGACGGAGACGATAACGTCCGACGGTCGCAGCCCGCCTTGTGCCGCGGGAGAATCCGGCGTGACGTCAACGACGACGGCCCCGTCTACGCCGCCCGGAATCTGTTGAGCATCCCGGATGGCGTCTTCCAACGGCATTGCCGTGAAGCCGGGCCATATGTCCGTGCGGGCCCGCACCTCATCTTCCGGAGCCCGCTCATCCAACGTCACGTCGAACGTGTGCTCCTCTCCCTGTCGCACCACCGTGATGGGACGCGTCTGACCAGGAGGGATGTTTCCGATCTCCCGCTGAAGCTCGAACGTGCTCTCGATCGTCTCACCGGCTACTTCGACAACCAAGTCGCCCGGCCGGAGTCCGTCACGTCCGCCTGGGGAGTCGCGATGCACGTTGAGCACGAGCGAGCCCGGCTCGTTAGCAACGCCGAGGTCCTGGAAGAGAGGCATCAGCTGCTCGCTATCGGTGTCCGAGATGCTCACTCCGAGCCAGCCGTATACGATGCGACCTTCCTCGATGAACTGATCGATAGCGTCCGCGGCGTTGTTGATGGGAATCGCGAATCCGAGCCCGACGTTTCCGCCGGCTTGGCTTCCGGCGATCCACGTGTTGATGCCGATTATCTCACCGTCCATGTTCACCAGGGCACCACCGGAGTTCCCGGGGTTGATAGCGGCATCGGTCTGGATGAAGTCCGTCAACTCCGGGAGTTGAGCGGCTCCCAGTCCTTCGGCTCGGCGGCCGGTTGCGCTTATAATCCCCGCGGTAACCGTGGACTCGAATCCGAACGGATTGCCGACGGCCATAACCCAGTCGCCTACGGTGATCTCATTGGAGTTTCCCAACGAGGCAACCGGCATATCCTCTTTCGTCTCGAAAGAGAGAAGCGCCAGGTCGAGCCGCTCGTCGCCGCCTACTACCTCAGCGGAGAATTGACGGCCGTCATGCAGGCTGAGCGTGATATCGTCGGCGTCGCCGACCACATGGTTGTTAGTCAACACGTAGACCGTGTCGCCTTGTTGCCGGACGATCACGCCTGAGCCGATTCCAGGGCGCTCGAACTCCTCAGGTGCGAAGTCCTCCCGCTCATCCGGACCGAAGAAGAAATCGAACGGCGAAAACCCTTCGGTCTCCGGCTCTACCACTTCCACGACGTCGACGTCCACGACAACCGGCAGAACCTGTTCGGCCACTGCCGCGAATGTGCCCTCCTCCGCTTCAGGCTCCGAGGGCTCCGCCGGCGAGGT
>PWGF01000194.1 GCA_003554375.1 Spirochaetaceae bacterium | reverse complement strand
CCACCCATGAACAGGTGATAGTTCAGAATGCCTACGATGGGCACGTTGTACGGCGCAACTGCTTCGGCATCCTCGGGGATGTTCATGAGATGAACAGCTTGATGCGTTGCACCCTCATAGGAGAACACCCACGATTGTATGTCCATCACACTGCGGAACACTCCATCCATATCGTCGTTTAGGTGGAAAAGCCTATGGGTTAATTCCGGCTCAAGCACAAACTGATGAGAAATCGTCGACCTGATCTCCTGTGGAACGGCCGGCGTGTCGATCGCACTGTCCCCCCCACCGCGCGAACGGTCGGATGAGGTAGGGTCGTTTCCCAACGGACAGGCGACCAGAAGCAACCCGACAGCCACCAACCACATCAACCGTTTTCGCGGTCTGAAGAAAGCTCGCGGCACAGCTTGTTTCTCCTTCGACGGAAGGAATGCGTGGCGAGGAAGCAGCGAATTCAACGGTAGCTGCGACGCTTCTCACCCTCTGAAACAGTATACGGGTTCGCGCATCCGGTCGGAAATGCGGATATTCCGCACAAGAATGCGCCTTTGCCGCCTGCCGGAAGCGGCAGAGTGACGGGGGAGCGAAAGTCTCTTCCGCCGGGCGTGCCGGCGGTCGGGTAATCTTGACCAGTTTCCTCCGCGAGACAGCGCAGCACGTGGCGTGCTGTAAGCGGCACCTGAAATCTATCAAAGGTCGGCTCTGTCCCGACGTTGAGCGTGAGGTCGGGGGAATCCTTGGTCCATCTGCTACATTTCGGAGATCGTCCGATTCTGGTTGATGAAGGACGGCTGAATTTGACGTCTTGCCAGATCCCTTCTATCTCTCGATCACGCCAACGTGCCGGCGGTTCTCCCACAAGTGCCTTGAACACGCGGGAAAAATGGTGTACGGATTTGAACCCGGCTGCAAATGCTGCCTCCTTAATGGGCACCGCCCCCAAACGAAGCAACTCTTTTGACTGTTCCACCCTGATTCGCAGAAGCAATTGATGCAGCGAGTAGCCGGTGCTCTTCAGGCAGCGACGAGATAGGTGCTCTGGGCTGTACCCTAAACGCTCAGCAATCTGCGTGGCCCCTATATCGGCGGCATAATCCTGGCTCATGAGACTGATAGCCTTCCCGACGATGGGAAAGGGTCCAACGTAGTCAACTCACGCCTCACAAGAAAATGCAACCGAAACTCCGAACCGGATGGCGGTTCATCCGCCCGAGAACGGCAGAGCGTCTATGAACTCGTCCTGAAACTCAGGCCGGCTGGAAAGCTCGATGTGCTCGACGCGCCCGGGCAGAGAGAAGGCCCGTTGCCGAATGCTCCGCGAAACCAGCGCCATCCTGGCACCGTCACCGGCGGCGTTGCCCACCGGCGTGATGCGTTCGACGGGCAAGTCCGGCAGCAACCCGATCGAGAGTGCGCTCTCTTTGCGGATATAGTTGCCGAAGGCGCCGGCCAACAGAACCTGGTCAACGTCGGATACGGACAAGCCGGCCTCCTTCAACAGAATCTTGAAGCCGGCGTGTATCGCGCCTTTGGCGAGCTGTAGCTCCGCTACGTCTCCTTGGGTCAGTACGATATCCTCGCGGATGCCGGAGTGTCCCTTCCAGGCAAGCACAAACTCAAAGCCGCTTTCGCCCGGGCGAAGCCGTTCCTTCAAAAAAGCGGGGAGCTTCCGGCCGTCGGTTTCCGGGTCGACGAATTCCGGGTCAACAAACTGGCCGAGAGTATCGATTAGACCGGCGCGGAGGAGCTCGGCGACGGCGTCTATCAAGCCTGAACCGCAAACGCCGCGGGAGGGAACGTCCCCGATCACGCTGAGCTGCAGCTCTTCGCCGATGTGGACTGCCTCAATGGCCCCCTCGGCCGCGCGCATACCGTGCGTGATCTTTGCGCCCTCCAGGGCGGGACCGGCAGCAGTAGAGCAGGTTAGGAGCCGGCCTTTGGCTGCCAAGACGAGCTCACCGTTGGTGCCGATATCAACAGCCAGGCAGGTCGCGTCGCCAGATAGATCTAGGCCTGTGGCGAGGATTACCCCCACGGTGTCCGAGCCCACATACCCGGCAAGGTTGGGCAAGGCAAGCACCCGGCCGGCCGGATGGGTCTTGAGGCCCAGTTCGGCCGCTTCCGCCTCCACCGCCCGTTGGTAGGCCGGGATGAATGGGGCGGGGGCGAGATAGGTAGGATCGATTCCCAGGAAGAGATGGCTCATGGTCGTGTTGCCTACCACGAGCGTTTCATAGACGTGGTCCGGGTCGATCCCAGCGCGGGCCAGGAGGCTGCCCGTGATCTCATTCATGGCACCGATTACCTTCCGGTGCAGTTGCTCGAGGCCGGATTCCCCCGATGCGTAGGTTATCCGGGAGATCACGTCGGCGCCGTGAACGCTCTGCGGGTTCGTCGCGGCTGCAATCTCGAGAAGCGTGCCGCTGTTCAGATCAAGCAGTGAGCCCATCACCGTGGTAGTGCCGATGTCAAAGGCCAGTCCGTAGTTGCTCTCGGTGGTGTCACCGGGCTCTACCGCGATCAAACGCCCCCCGGCGAGCGCCACGGTCACCGAAAAGTCATTCTGCCTCAACAACCGCGGCAATCCCCCAAGCTCCCGGCGGCTGATCCGAGGCGCCGGTGCCGGCAGCCGGCTCAGAAGGCGGTCCAGATCGGCGGTTTGGTCTTCCACGGTGGGGTGTTCGAGTTGCACGGCGAGTTTCTCCACTGAGGGCTCCGCTGCGACCGGCAGCACTTCTCCTTTGAGGCTGCCTTTCCGGTGGGAGACGTCCACGTGTGCAGGTACCTGCACGACGCTGTCTTGTTCCACTGTCCGCCGGCAGGCGAGTACCCACCCCTCGGCCAACTCCGCCGGAGAAAGGTGTTCGACCTCGAGAGGATCAGGGGAACCGTGCTTCCCCTCGATCAGCTTGACGTTGCACTTCCCGCACGTCCCGTGTCCCCCACAGCTGCCTTCCACCGGCACCCCGGCTTGAGCCGCCGCGGTAAGCAGATCGGTGCCGCGGCTCACCCTTGTCTCTGCATGCCGGGGCAAGAACGTGACTATGTGCATACCGTGCGGTCGCTCCCTGTGGTTATCCACTCGTTTTGTTCCTTTCGCGGCTCCGATGGAGGGCCACGCCGGGTCCAATTCATCGAATCAATCGGGAGCCGACCAAGAAAGGATCGGCTCGCCCGATCGCATGGCACGCCGGTAACGGCCCGGCGTCATCCCGATCTGTTGCCGAAAGAGCTTGGTGAAATAGCTCTGGTCGCAGAATCCGACCTCGAAGGCGATATCGGCGCACGCCATATCGGTGTCCTCCAGCAAGCGTTTGGCTTCCTGGAGGCGGAAGAAGTGGACGTGGGTGATAAGCGATTTCCCGGTCTCCTCCTTGATCAGATGCGCGATTCGAAAGCGACCGACGCCGCTGTGCTCCGCGATATCGGCGAGCGTAATCGGTTCCCGGTAGTGCTTCGCCAGATACTTCATAATGTGGTTGACCCGCGGATCGGAGTAGCCGGAGCCCATCTCGTAGACGTTCTTCATGAAGT
>PWGF01000486.1 GCA_003554375.1 Spirochaetaceae bacterium | reverse complement strand
GGCGAGATCGAAGCGGAAGCCGTCGATCTTGTACTCCTCCATCCAATGGACGACCGAGTCGGCGAACATCCGCCGCACCATGCGCCGCCGGCTCTCAAGCTCGGTACCGGTACCGGTCTGATCCGGCTGGCGGTAGTAGTACTCGTAGTCGATGAGCTTGAGCGCTTGCTCGTCGTACTGGGAGGTGTGGTTGTACACGACGTCGAGAAGCACCGCCATATCGTTCCGGTGCATCTCCCGCACCAGCTCCTTGAGCTCGTCCACGGCGCGCCCGTCGGTGCCGATCCACTCGCCGCGCTCCAAGTGCCCGTCGGTAGCGTAGTACGTCTCCGGGGCAAAGAAGCTCGTGGTCATGTAGCCCCAGTAGTTCTCCTCGAACGGGTTCCACGTGTTGCGGAAACCGTAGGAATGCTCGTCGTACGGAGCCTCGATGTTGTTGAAGTGGTGAAGGGGCAGGAACTCCACGGCGTTTACGCCGAGGTCTTCCAGGTACGCAAGGCCCCCGCGCTCGGCTTCGACGATACCGCGATACGTGCCCGGATACGGGGTTTCGGCGGTCTCATGCGCGGAGAGATCGCGGACGTGCGACTCCATGATGACGAGATCGTTGATGTCGTGCCCCGGCGACTCCACGTCTTCCCAATCGAAGTCGCTGTCGTAGATAAGCGTCCGGTGCTTCTGCGGATACTCGTTCAGGCTGGCCACCGCCTCGGAATAGGGATCGGCGAAGATCGTATCCATCGGGACTTCCGGCACGATGGGCTGCGGATCGTGACTGCGCTCGGTAATCTGGTAGCCGTAGAACTTACCCCACAGCTCCTCTTCCACGCGTGCCTCAAAGACCTGCTCCCCGATGTGCTCCATCTCATGGACCTCGCCCTCTTCGTCGGCCGGATGGTCGAAGATATGGACGAACACCTCTTCACCGCGCGGCACAAACAGCCGGAAGATCGACGTTCCGTCCTCATAGATGTAGCCGAGCTCCTTGTCGGTGTACATCTCGTTCATGCGCGCTTCCACGAGCATGCCGAGATCGATCTCCATCTCGGAGGTGACGTCGAACTCCGGATCGTACATGGTAAGGGTGTATGTCTCCTCTTCAACAAACTCTCCTTCGGTCCTCAAGACCACCATGGGAACCCGGCGTTCAGCGGAGACCACCTCGATGTCGTGGTCGATCGAGAACTCGAGCCGGTCGAACTCGTCCGCGTCCGGCAGATTTGTAATTCGAAGCTGTATCTCGTCCGTATCGACAAGCTCGGCCCTTGACAGACGGGGCGGCTCGGGCTCTTCCGGCTCCGGAGCCGGGCATCCGGCCAGAACCACCGTCGCAAGCGCTGCGATTGCCGCCATTGCAACGCCGGCGCGCACGCTCCGCGCGCTTCCGTGAAATAGGCTTTTCATCTTGCCAAACCTCCTTTACTCCTTACCTACCGTCGGTAGGCTTCCCTTGTTCTCTCCTTCGCGGAGCAGCGCGGAACGGTCAATCCACCGTACCTCACCGCTCGGCGCACTTACTGCCGTCACGCTACACCGGTTTACTTCGGAACGCAACCCGGGTTTCTTCTCAAATAGTCATTGCGTCCTGGACTAAAACGGTTTACACTCAAAGGCGATAAGGAAGCCGCTCCCCGCTTCCGGGGGCCGCGCTTCCGCTTGCGGTGTTATCGTGCTACCGCGCACCGGCGCATGCCCGACGCTGCCGTCCCTTGCGGATCGGGAGCACGCGGACCGGCCGGAGCCATGGTGCACCGAATACTACTACTGTAACCCCTTAAGGAGGTTTGTCAAATGAAGCGTACTCTTATTCTTCTTTCGATTCTCGCACTTGTCGTGGTCCTTGGCTTTGCTGCTTGCGAAACCGCGCCGGACCCGGAGCCCGAGGAGCTCGATTTCGTCGATGAGCCGTATGAGGCGGGCGAAATCACCTTCACCTATGAAGGTGAAGCGGACCAAGTCCTTCTCGCCGGCGCATTCAACAACTGGCAGGAAGCGGCAAGCCCCGAGAATGAGATGGAGGAAGTGGAGGAGAACAAGTTCGAGATCACAGTGTGGCTCGATCCGGGCAGCTGGGAGTATAAGTACATCATCGACGGTGAGTGGACCCAGCCCCAGGATTACATGGAGAAGATCTCTCCGCTTCCCAACGACGAGACCGGCGACGGTTTCGGTGGATATAACGCAGTGATCGAGGTCCAGTAACCTCGTTACCCCCAATCTTGCGGCCGCACGGTCCGGCTTTTGGGCCGCGCGGTCGCTCTTGTTTCCGCATCTGCTGCGCAGCCGGCCCGGTCCACTTCAGATGCGTCTCGATCCAGATGCGCCTCGACCTCCCATTCAGTCGGCCATTCCCATTCAGTCGGCCATCCAAAGAGAACAGGAAAGGTTTCTATGAGAAGATCCAAGCTTCGTAACGTATTCAGCCTATTGCTTGCCGCCGTGCTTATCCTCGCGGCGTGCGAGACGGAGCCCGAACCCGCCCCGGAACCCGAACCGGATCCTGAGCCGGAGCCGTTCGCGGTCGAGAACCCGGAGTTTCCACCTGATCCGGTCGAGGAGCCGGATGAGGTGCCCGAGTTCAGCTGGGACAACGCCACGGTCTACTTCGCCATGATCGACCGCTTCCTGGATACCACCGACGAGCCGAACGCCTACGGCAGGCTCAATCCGGAAGACCTCCGTGACGGCGATCCGGAGTACGGCCTCTTTCAGGGCGGAGACCTCCCCGGCCTCACCCAGCGGATCGAGGAGGGTTACTTCACCGACCTGGGCGTCGACGCACTCTGGATCAGCTCACCGCTCGAACAGATCCACGGCTGGGTCGGCGGCGGAAGCGGCGGCGAGTTCCCCAGCTACGGCTACCATGGCTACTGGCACCTCGATTGGACCGAGATCGACCGGAACTTCGGCACCGAAGAGGACTTCGCCGAGCTCGTCGAGACCGCGCACGAGCACGAAATCCGCATCGTGCTGGACGTCGTGATCAACCATCCCGGCTACAACACCGTGATGGACCAACGCCGTTTCGATTTCGGCGGCTGGACGGACGAACCGCTCCCCGAGGACTGGATTCCACCGGAGGGGGAGGATTGGCTCGCGCACCACGACTACATCGACTACGACGGCGACGAGGAAGCGTGGGACAACTGGTGGAGCGGCGACTGGGTTCGCGCCGGCATCGCCGGCTACCCGGAGCCAGGCACCGACCCGCTCACCGAGAGCCTGGAGTACCTCCCGGACTTCATCACCGAGTCGCCCGAGCCGGTAGACCTGGCTCCGGTGCTCCAGACCAAGCGGGAGATGGGAAAGTCCTCGGTCGAGGAGCGGCCTGACGCCACCGTCCGCGAGTATCTCATCGGCTGGATCGTCGACTGGGTTCGCGAGTACGGGATCGACGGCTTCCGGATCGACGCGATCCAGCACGTGGTCGAGAGCGAGGGCGGTGTGATCGCCAACGCTGCGGAGAACTACGCCTGGGTGGCCGACTTCAACGCGCGGCTGCGAGCGCGCCATCCCGGCGCCTTCATCGTCGGCGAGACCTGG
>PWGF01000538.1 GCA_003554375.1 Spirochaetaceae bacterium | reverse complement strand
GGTCGACCTCGATACCTCTTCACGCGACTCCTGGTGCTCGGGTTTGTCTCGACGGCGGTGACCGGTGCTCTCGGCTTCCCGATTCGCGCTATGTCGCAGACGTTCTTCGGGACGCCGGCGTTTATAAGCGCCATGCTTGTGATCACCGGTATTCTTTTGTATGCGACCGACGTTATGGGGCCGCGACCGCGAGGGCTCAAAGAGCTGACGCTCTGGGTTGCTCTGGCGATCGGGTTAGCACAGGGCCTGAGCCTGGCTCCCGGCTTGAGCCGAAGCGGGCTCACGATCAGCTTTGCGCTCTTCGCCGGGCTGCGGAGAAAGTGGGCCGCAGAGTACAGCTTCTTCATCGCCTTCCCAACTATCCTGGTGGCAACGGGCGTCCAGACCATCAGCGCAATGGCGGAGGGTGCGAGCGGCGCTATCAGCCTGAGCGCCCAAGCGGTCGGTTTCACAGTCAGCGCCGTCGTCGGAATCGGTGCGCTCATGCTGGTCATCACGCTCCTGTATAAGGCGCGGTTTCGGTTATTCTCCTACTACGTCTGGATGCTTGCCGCGTTCGTCGCCGGGGCTGCGCTTGCGGGGTACCTATGAGCACGGCGAGCGGGAGGACGAGCCGGCGTGCGAACGACGCAGGCAGCCAACGCGGCGGCGAGGCGCGCGACGCGGGCAGTGGGCGCGGTGCGGGCGATGAGAGCGACGCGGGCGATCCCGTCAGCGCCGGCGGTGGAAGCGGCGCGAACGGTCCGCGTAGTGCGGGCGGTGCGGGCGGTACGTCGCGCTCCGGCCGACGGAGACAACGGGTAGAGGAGTTGGCTACGGCATATGCGGCGCTCATAGACGATCCGGACGCATTTCGGAGCGCCTCCAAGCGGCCGTTGCCGACCTGTTTTTGGCGCAATCCATTGAAAGCTTCTAAGAGTGACTGGGAGCGCGAGGTTCTGTCTCGTTTCCCCACGGCATTGCCGGTGGAATGGATGGGAGACGTATACCGGCTGCCTCCGTCCCAGCCGCCGGGAGGAGAGCTCCCGTTCGTTGTGGGTTGGTATCATGCGCACGAAGAAATCGCTCTTGCGGCGGTCGAAGCATTGGCGCCCTGTCCCGGAGAACGCGTCCTGGACCTCTGTGCGGCGCCGGGGAACAAGGCGGCTCGACTCGCGATAGCTGTTGGCGACGAGGGAATGGTACACGCCAACGATCCTAACAAGGGGCGGCTCGCCGCGGTTCGGCATCTGGCGGGGCGCCTTGGGCTGACCAACATTGTATCCACGGCTTTCGATGGAACGTCGATCCCGCTTGAGCCTGAGAGCTTCGATCGAGTGCTGGTCGACGCGCCGTGCTCCGGCGAGGGGACGATCCGCAAGGACCCGCAGGCCGGCGCCCGTTCTTCAGGCGCCGCCGGCACCGCGGGCGCTACCGGCACCGCGGGCGCTACCGGCACCGCGGGCGCTACCGGCACCGCGGGCGCCGCCGGCACCGCGGGCGCTACCGGTACGGCGGGCGTCGCCGGCACCGCGGGCGCCGCCGACAGGGGCGGCCGGCCCGCGGCGAACGCGACGGGGAGCTCCGGAGGTTCGGGTAAGGCGCGCGGCTCGCGCAAGCGGCGGAGCTTCGCGGCCTATCTAGCGAGCGTGCAACGACGGCTTCTCGCCAAAGCAATAACTCTGGTCCGCCCCGGCGGGGTCGTAGTGTACAGCACTTGCACGTTCAATCCCGAAGAGAACGAGGCGGTGGTGGACGACGTTGTGCAGGAGGCGCGACGGGAGATCGTTCTCGAAGACGCTGCGATCCCCGGCTTGAGGTCGCTTCCCGGCGTGAAAGCGTGGAAGGGGCGCGCGTTTTGCGTTGCGACGGATCGGACATCACGCTATCTGCCGCACCACAACGACACCGGCGGATTCTTCACTGCGCGGCTCCGTGTGAGGGCGGCAACCGGCTCGGGCCGGACCGGGAGCCGGCCGACCGGTAGCCGGCGAACCGGGAGCTGGCGGGGAGCCGACTTGCGTCCCGAGACGGAAGGGAAGCGGGGAGCCGCTGTAGATGCGGACTACGCGGGCAACGCCGCGGCTGATTTCCGCTTCCGAAGCGTCTTTCACGATCGTTTCGGCATACCGCTCGAGCGGCTCGCGGCGTTCCGCGTGTATGAGAAAGGAGGGAGCGCGCTCTGGGCTGCCTCGGCAGGTGTTCGACAGCCGGCTCGCGGGAAGACCGAGCTTCTGGGGCTCCCCGCTTTGCGTCCCACTCCAGTTGGATTCAAGCCCACCACATTTTTCCTGCAGCGTCTTGGGCCGTGGGTCGAGAGCTTCGTGATCGAGCTCCAGAACGAAAACGAAGCATGGGCCTTTTTGGCGCGCCGTCCGATCGAGATCCCGGACGGGACGGCTGTTGCGAACGGGACAGCTAGTGCCGACGGGGCGGCCAATGCGGATGCCGCTGCGGTTGCGGGCGAGACCGCGATTGCGGCTGGGCCCGCCAACACGAATGTCGCTGCTATTGCGGCCGAGACCGCCGGAGGTGGATACGTTCACGTGCGGTACGGACCGTTTCACCTCGGGTGCGGCCATCTCGAGGGCACGAAGCTGTACAGTCTGGTGCCGAAAGGGGTGAGCGCCGTGGTCAACGGGGGGCGCCGCGGGTGAGGTGCCGGGGGGCGGGAGCCGGCCTCGCCCGCCGCGAGTGAACGGCGGCGCTCAGATCTGCGGCACTCGCTCTCGACCGCATACGGGCGCCGCGGGTGAACCGCGAGCGCTACGCGTGAAGGGCTGACGCCACGGATGACGTGTCGGCCCCGGGTGCCCGCGTGACTCAACGAGCTCGCTGCGCGCGCCGGTCGAGCCGGAGCACGCCGTAGAGTCCGAGCACGACGATAATCCCTCCGGCTACGGCGTACGGCGTGGGGAGCTCGCCGAAGATCGGAATGGCCAGGAGCGTTGCGAAGATCGGCTCCAGAAGGATCGAGGTCGATACGAAGCTCGCTTGTACGTAGCGGAGGGCCCAGTTGAAGACGCTGTGGCCGAGGATCGTACAGAAGAAGGCCAAAGCGGCAAAGATGAGCCACTCCCGTAATGCATACCCGGCGAGCGGGACCTCCATAGCAACGACGGCCGCCAGTAGGGCGATTGCCGCAAACAGATAGACCTGGAAATTGTACGCGGCCGCATCCACGGTCCGCCGCGCCACCCGTCCGGCCAACATATACCCTGCCGCGGCCAGTGCTCCCGCTACCGCGAGCGCGTTTCCAAAGAGCGCCGTCCCCCCAATGAGGAAATCCCCGTAGCTTAATAGCGCACTTCCGCCGATCGCGAGCGCAATGAAGGCGAAGCTGGCGGCCGGCAGATGCTCCTTGAGGAGAAAGACGCTTCCAAGCGCCACGAACATCGGATGGAGCGTCACCAGCACCACCGCGCTTGCAACGCTCGTGTAGCTGAGGCTCGTAATCCAGGTGCCGAAATGGAGGCCGAGAAAGAGTCCGCTCAGGACTACAACCGGATTCGGCAGGCGGCCGGCGGGACCCTTACCGGCCGGCCCCGTCCCGGCCGGCTCCGTCCCGG
>PWGF01000118.1 GCA_003554375.1 Spirochaetaceae bacterium | reverse complement strand
GTCCAGGACGAGATCGCCGGGGTCGGTGGACAAAAGGAGACAGTTCTGGATCACAGCACTGGCCGTCTGTACTACGTAGTTGAGTTCGGTCCCGATCTGCATGGATTCCCAACGATCGGTCACAGGGATGACGGGAAAGTCTTCAACCATTCTAAGATAACGAAGAGTCTTCCCACTAGGCCGAAGCCGACGCGCACGGTATAATCGTCGTAGTCCATCGACGTTGGTTTTCCATCGATGGTTGTGCGACACTCCGTAAGTCCAAAAGGAGAAGCGTGGGTTGGCAGACTCCATGCTCGTAAGTTGAGCCCGGGACATCCCAGCTGTTACCCCAGTGAGCCGTTCATTTTGGGTGATCCCCCGGATACTTCCGTATTCATCGCATACCAAATCGTAACGCTCCAAGGAAGTATCCCCTGGAGTCTTTCGCCAATACAGTTGATGAGTCTTCAGCAGATCGCGCCGCTTCGAGTACCAAACCAAGTAATCGAGCGTCGAGACAATACCGCCGGAAACCAATCCGCCTGTCTTCTGAAAAGTGATCAACGCAACGAAGTTCTCCTCCCCAAACACTTCATCCATCAACGCCCGCACCCGGTGTACGTTCTCGTCTCCGATCTGCACAAAGATCGAGCCCGACTCGGTCAGCAGATCCCGGGCAACGGTTAGCCGGTCGCGCAGATAGCTGAGATACGTGTGGATCCCGTCACGCCACGTGTCACGGAACGCTTTCACCTGCTCGGGCTCGCGGGTGATGTGGTCGACCTTACCATCCTTGACGTCGCGGCTGGTCGTCGACCACTGGAAGTTGCTGTTGAACTTGATTCCATACGGTGGATCCACGTAGATACACTGCACCTTCCCGCGCAACTCCTCGCGCTCGGCCAGGCTCGCCATGACCTGCAGGCTGTCGCCGAGGATCATGCGGTTGGTCCAGTTCTGTTCGTGCTGGTAGAACTCCGTTCTGTCGGCGTTCTCCGGCATACCGTTGAAGTCGGAAAACAGATCGATCTGCTGTGGCTCTTTCGAGTTGCGGCGTTCCTCCGTCTCCCGGCGCAGATCGTCGATCAGCGCCTTTGGGTGGACTCTCTCCTGGATATAGAGGGGCGGTGCGTGGACAACCAGCTCGCTCCAGTCCTGCTCCTCCTTGCCGCGCCACACAAGCTGCGGATCAAGGTCCGTATTCCGCGGATAGCGCAATTCCTTTGGAGCGCGTTCATCCTCCGCCATGACCGACTGGTGCTCGGCGCTCGGGATGTTGGTGCGCCTATCCTCTTCATGCTTGATGGTTTCTACCGACTTGCTCTGCCCTTTCTTTGCCATAGCGTCCTACCCTGCCCACGCCACATGCTCGGTCCACCCCTCGAACGTTCCCATCGCACCTTCGGGAGATGAAACTCGCGGTGGATTGTTGAGTTTGTCCTGAACCTGTTTCTGCCACTCGACGCGCAAGTGACGCGCCTGCGGAATCCGGCTCAACAGCCACGAAACAATAAGCAACGTTGTAACTAAGCGATTCGGCGGATTCAATGCCTTCAGGTCCCAGGACTTACCAGCCGGCAGTTTCGGCTTGATGGTCCACCGGCGGTCCCAGAACCGCGAATGATGCGCACATACGTTGCGTATATAGACAAGGTGGTGAAGCCACGTGGTAAGGATGTTTGGCTGAACTCCATAACGGGTCGCGAGCGGCCCCGGGTGAGACCGGTAGTAACTCACGTGTTCCAGAAACTGCTCCGCCGTTGCGTGATCCGGTATGGTAAGGCCGCGCGATTTGAGGAGGGCAACCTGGTCCGAAATCGAAAGCCATGTTTTCTCATACGGGCGTGGCTGGAAATCACGTGACGCTCCCATCACGCCCCCTTTCCGCCTCACTCGAATGAACAGGGCATAAAAAAACGCGCCCATGATGCACATCACCCCGAAGGGCGAGCGGTGCGGCGCGTGTGTTGCTACTATACTAACCCAATCTGAGCGCCCTTTCAAGCTTCAAGAGGACCGTAGGTCGCCCGTTCCCAGGAATTCGTCGCATCCTTGCTTCACTCATGCACGCACCCCGCCCGTTTTCACCAGATCATCCACCCACCGTTCGAGCCGCTTCTCGAAATCTGATTCCATCTCGAATACGTCGGTCAGCTCGGCGAAATCCCACCGGCCCCAGGTGCGGAGATTGTTTACCCCGCGCACCCAGTAGTTTTCCATGGTTGCTTTCTTCTCTTGGGCGTCCCGGCCGCGGTAGCCTTTGATCTCGACGATCATGTTCAGCGGATCGTCGGCACCGTGTCCGTCGTCTACCTGGACGATGAAGTCCGGCCGGTATCGGCGCAGCTGCGCACCGTAGCGATAGGGGACTTCGAATCCCAGGTTGTGGTTCTTGGTGTAGCGAATGACCCGGGGATGACGCTCGACAATCCGGCAGAACTCGCCCTCCCAATCGCTGTCGAGAATAACCCAGTTCACGTGGTTCTTGGGCGGAGGGCCTGAGGTGTCCCAGCGGAGCGTCTTGGTGGTCGTGAAGCGCAAGTAGCGCGTGGAGCCGCTGGGGTTATAGGGGTCGAGCACCGCCTTGATCGGTTTCTCTCCTTCCAGCGACCGGTTGATGCCGGCGGTGATGCGCTCGCACGCCATTTCCGCAAGCTGCCGGTACATGAGCAGCCCCGGATACGTACCGCCTTTGCAGACAAGACACGAGTCGAGCCACTCGCGCGTAATGCGCTTGAGTTGCCCAAACAGATTCAGCGGTGGATCCTCTCCGGGCCCGCGCCATTTCCTATAGACAAGCAGCCTTGTGAGCTCATAGAGAAGCTTCGACTTGCGCAGTTCGTCCAGATGCTCGAGATTGAGCTCCGCCGATTCCCCGATAATGCCGCGATCCTCCACCTTGGAAGGCCCCACGAGCTCCGGGGTCAGCTCGAGCACCGAGTCCTCGTTGAACGTTGCCGTGAGCCGGTCCGTCGGTAGCTCGACGCGGTATCCCTCCACACGAGGAAAGCGTATCTCCAGATGATCGCGGTCGGGGCTCACCGCCCGCACCTGAATCGTCTCCTTGGGCGGTTGGACGGGCGCGTCGACCGGTTCCGACGTGAAATCGAAGGGAACGCCGAACACGTCCGCGTACTCCACCCCGAAGAGGCCGTTCTCGTCGACTTCATACGACTGGCGCCTCAGCGCACGCCCAATCACCTGTTCGCACAAGAGCTGCGTGCCGAAGGCGCGGATCCCCAGAATGTGGGTGACATTGTTCGCGTCCCATCCTTCGGTGAGCATGGAGACCGACACGACACAGCGAATGCCGGCGCCCAGCTGCCCCGGCTTGCCGACGGTATTCATCGCCTCGCGCAAAATCTCCTGGTCGGAGATATCCTCGAGCGCGTGTTGTTGTCCCGAGCGTTCCACTCTCTCCCGCCGGAACCGCTCGAGCTCGTCGGCCGCAGCGGCACGGAACTTCGCATCCAGCTCTTCGCCTGCTTCGAGCTGCTCCGAATCGATGAGAAGGGTCCGCGGCCGGGGGAGCGGGTTCCCGGTTTGCCCATCGAAATTCCGGAACAGCC
>PWGF01000460.1 GCA_003554375.1 Spirochaetaceae bacterium | reverse complement strand
TGTACAACCAGTGCGTCCTGTATTGCTACAGTGACCGGGACAACTTTGCGGGCATCACTAGAAGCTGTGCCCTATCAATTATTGAGAATACAAACATGTTATTCACTATTCGGTATGTAGTTGCACATGGAACGAGCTTGTTATGCGTTCTGAACTGAGTAGAGAAGTCATATTAACAACAACTGCTGTTGTGATCTAGTGAATCATCAACGAGGTGTCTCTAATTTTGGGTAGGATACTCAGCTGGGGTTTGCTGGTTGACATCCTTGCTGGCTGCCGATCCACTTTACATTTGGTCCCTACGGTCATAGGCTAAGCAACGATGGGCGGCATTGTTCTCGTCGCCAGAGACACGTGGATATTGCTCAGTAACCTGTGCCCCACATTGTTGAAATCGTAATGTCATTGATCATCTCCCCTGCTCGGGAAATAAGATCGAGTAGCGAGTACATAGGAGTAGGTATAGTTAACAAGAAAAGATATCCAGATGAAACTGTGGGGTAAATATGTAGTATACCCAGCTCTGCAGTTTAAGTTGAGACGATATAGAGGGTAGTGACGGTTGATGCTGCCGATAACAGACTTTCTTCGTGTACCGACATGCTGGATGAGTTCGACTCGCTGTCGTATCACCAGACTCATCACGTCAAAACGTACGTGGCAGGGCTTTCTGCGGCCAGCAGCAAGATTGTGACCAGGAATTACACAAGAAGTCCTTCCCGCCTAGGGTGAGCGGGCACTCAAAAGGTTTCTCACTGAGTACGACTGAGAAAGACCAGCTCAACCACGATCAGGTAGAGGAACTGCAAAAACAGGGGAAATATGGTGTCTCAGGATGGCTTCATCAATTATTGACGGTTCAGTGTTCCAGCGACCTGGGAAGGGATTTCCCGGTGCTGGAGAGTCCTACGATCACACCAAAGGCGAACCCGGCTGAGGCAGGACCTCGTTTACTCGTTCTACACCGATGACAAAACATCCTACCCGCTCGTGTTTCGCCAGTGCGAGAAAACCGACGACGAAGACCAAGACGACAAGGACGAAACAAAGTATAATCTCTTTCAGGTAATGGTCACGGAACTCGAGGAAGAGGTGATAAGACTGCGGACACCTACCTCTTCGGTTCGCGGTTTGCCAACGACTTGGACTTGATCAAAGACATCGAATCCAAACGACAGTGTTCAATTTGCAGCCGACGTTCAGAACCCGGACGAGGCTGAAACGTCCAGCGCCCGACTGACGGCTGAGCGATCAAGAGAACCCCGGCAAAAATCTGGAGCCTGCAGAACCAGGTATCAATGATTGTTGCGAAGAATAACAGTCCAGTTGTCGTAAGTTGTATCCACTAGATCCACAGAGGATCTATGCTAACCACTTCGCGTGCGACAATAAGTGAGAAACCGTGCCGGAAAAAACGATGCTCTAAGCGGCTCCGAGTAGCAACCGTCTGTTTGGATGATATTGGTTCGAGTGCGACATTTCGGTATTCCTCTGGGGTTTGCCAGTAGTCTATGATGATGTAGCTGTTCACTCCACCATAGATGTAGTCAGTACCCATTATCTGTCTCACATGGTGTCAAATGATATAATATCATTTCTAGACCGGGAGATCGTTCCAAGCTATAGAGTTAGAGAGTGATCCTCGGGGTTAGAGAACGGTCCTTCTCACCGTCTCAATTATACCGCTAACATGGTTGAATGTATGTGAAGAGAATATGGAAGGGGATGAATCCAAAAACCATTGGCAATACGTCTGTCTCTGTTGGGAACCCCTGGATATTCTTCGGCGTGACCTTCGCTATCACGTGGGGGTTCTGGGTACTAACCATTCTTCTGGGTCTCAGTGCAGACACTCCTGTCGGAATCCTATTGCTGTTCTTAGGACTTACTGGTCCTGGGATCGCCGGGATCGCATTCGTATATTTCGTCTACGATGATCCTGGCCAGAAAGATTTCTGGGATCGAATCACAAATGTTCGCCGTATCCCTGCACACTGGTTCTTGGTCATATTGTTGCTACCGTTGATTGTGATCCCCAGCGCAGCGATCATAGAGATCGCACTGGGCGGCACGAGCGCCTCGCTCGCGGATTGGGTGACCGGTGCCGACAACCTCTTGCTAGCGATTCTACCGACACTGTTCATGGCAACGCTTGTGCCGCTGCTCGAAGAGACTGGGTGGCGAGGGTATGCATTAGATCGGCTCCAGTTCAGACATTCTGCGCTGATCGCAAGCCTGATACTAGGCGTCGTCTGGTCTCTCTGGCACTTCCCAATGTTCTTTGTCGAAGGGTGGCATCACCACGAAAATATTGGATTCCTCACGCTAGAGTTCTGGATGTTCCATATTGGGATCGTGTGGTTGTCCGTGGTATTTACCTGGGTGTATAACAACACCCGCCGGAGTATTATCGGGGCCATCGTACTACATGCAGTGATCAACTTCACCGCTCAGACGTTCACCCTGACCGGTCGCGCAGAGGTGTTCCACATCACACTATGGTTCGTGGTTATCGTCCTGATCACGCTGATTTGGGGGGGCGAAAACCTTCAGAAAAGGCAACAAGATGCCACATCCACCCGTTGCGAAGCGAGAAGGCGTTATTTGATGAATGGCCATTGCTGGTGACAAAAGTTATTTGGACAATACTCTCATCGTCTATACGAGTGATATCGTCAAGGGCCGTGCCTAAGACATCCAAAGCCCTCTAGTATATAAAAATAAGACGTAGTTAGTCGAGAGCCAAGGGCCGGATTTGAACCGGCGATGATCCGCTCTGCAGGCGGACGCGTTAGGCCAGACTCTGCCACCTTGGCACATTACTATATACATGCATGTACGGCTTAAACGTAGCGGTCCATAATGAGAAAAACCCCCGCACGGAAACCGTACGGGGGTGAGATGCAATAATGAATAGTAGGCGGCGAACCGGTGTTCCCAGAGGCTCGCGCACTCGAGTACTTGCCGGAACGCTGGCGGGCTTAACTTCCGTGTTCGGGATGGGGACGGGGGTTTCCCCACCCCTGTGGCCGCCTTAATGCCGACTCGCGGAGTCGAACCGCGATACAACCACAATCGGTAATGAACACATATGAGTGCGATCCAGTTAGCGCCTGGGCCCGTTCAATCGGGAACGGACACGTATGACCATGCGGAAATGAATAAGGTGACTTTGACCTGTTAGTGCTCGCGGGCTGAACGCCTCGTTACCTTGGCGCGCACACCCCGAGTCTATCGAACCCGTCTTATACGGGTGGTCTTAGCGGTACCTCTTTTCCAGGAGGGTTTCAGGCTTAGATGCTTTCAGCCTTTACCCCATGCTGCGTAGCTGCCCGGCACTCGCCCTGTCGGACGACCGGTACACCAGTGGCAGCCGATCGTAGTTCCTCTCGTACTATACGATCGTTCCCGTCAGGTACCATGACACCCCCAGTAGATAGCAGCCGACCTGTCTCACGACGGTCTAAACCCAGCTCACGACCTCCTTTAATAGGCGAACAACCTCACCCTTGCCCGCTTCTGCACGGGCAGGATGGAGGGAACCGACATCGAGG
>PWGF01000473.1 GCA_003554375.1 Spirochaetaceae bacterium | reverse complement strand
CCTGACGGAGGCCCCAGCGAGTTGATCAGCCGCATTCGCAGTCAGCCCTTTTCTCTGGTTCTTCTGGACGAAGTGGAAAAGGCCCACCCCCGGGCATTTGACGTTTTGATGAATGTTTTTGATGAGGGCAGACTCACCGATCCCTTTGGAAGAGTCACAGTATTCTGCAGTTCCATTATTGTCATGACCTCAAACCTTGGGTCCTCGCAGAAGGGTTCTCTTGGTTTCGGCGATCAATCCACCGACTATGATGAGGAGGTCAAACGTTTTTTTCGACCGGAGTTTTTCAACCGCATGGACACTTTGGTGACCTTTGATCCCCTGGATCATGAATCTGTTCTGAAAATCGCCCAGAAGGAGCTGAGCGAGATTCCCGACCGGGAGGGGTTCAGGGCTTATGGTCTCAGGTTGAACTGGACCCCGGCCGTGGTGGAACATATCGCGGAAACAGGCTTTGATGCTAAATACGGTGCCAGGCCGCTGCAAAGGGCCATTGAAAAAGAGGTGGTTACGCCTATGGCCCGTCTCCTGGCTGAACAGCCGGAGACAAGAAATGCTGACCTGCTTTTGGGCATGGAAGATTCAGGCCGGGTCAAGGTTGAGGTGACTTCAAGGTGACAAGAGGTTTTTTTAACACCCTGTTTTGTATATTTTTTATATTGTCTTTCGCCAAATCCTGATTTCACTACCATAACTTAATTATAATGAGGCATTGATGTGACTGCAAAAACTTTTTTACAGTCACTTCCTGGTTAATGATCTGGAGCTATATGATATGAGTCAGAAGAAACAATGCACATACTGGCATCGAAACGTTGACGGCAAAAGATATCGTCAGCGCTATTTTCGTCTGTTGCACAAGGTCATCGACCCAGATGTGATAGAAAGAGGTGCAGGGTATGATTATGACCCGGATTATGAAGATCCTCGGGACCCTTGGGATCCTTACGATCCATGTTGCAGAATCGAAGAAGGTACTGATTATGATTTTATTTACTTCTTGGATAAATTGATATTTTCTCATTCGCCTTTCAGTATTATTAGTTATCAACTAAGTCCGAAATGTGACAATGATTTCTTATGCACATCAACAACAAGATCTAATAAAATATTTATTTTAGAATATTTAAAAAAATTAAAAGTTTTTTTTCGATATGATTTTTCATATATTGATGAAGATTATGATTTGATCACTTCAAAAATATTAGAATCAATTAGCAATAATGAGATCGAAGCGCTAAATTATATTTTGGGAGATAATAATATAGATATTATAAAAATTCTTATAGTTTTTTCACCTTTATGGGTGCGAAGTCCACTGACATTTAACGGTAATTCACAATTAAAACTATTCGAACATCTTTTCTGTAGATATGATGTTCCAGCATTTTTGCGTAAGTCATGGTTCAGATCATTTCGAAACATAGAGTGGAAATGGATAACCTGGTTCATCCTCATCGGGCAAGGAATAGGCCTCAAGCGAGCGGCAGAAGATTTTTCCTGGAACATCCCGTCCAGGTTCGAGCACCATCTTCTTGATGCACCGGAGGATTTATCTCCAGTTATGGCCTGCATACATGCCGAGGTGAAAAGACTTGGCGGTTCAGAAAGAGATGTCGAGAGGATATTGGCGCACTATGGTTTTGTTATCGACCCCACGGAATATTCACGGAATGCAACGCACGATATTTTCTGGCGAGAGACGGTCAAGTGGATCATCGCCCACGGGGACGACATGACAGATGAAGAATGCGATCTCGTTCTTGATTGGGCCTTGCACGAATACACGGAAGCCGAGCGCCGCAATGCGCGTCCCTTCTCCTGGAAGCGCAGGAGTTTGGCCCGGGTTTTGGAAAGAAGCCTCGCCTATAGCCGTTCCCTGCGCAAAAAAAGGTTCAACCACACGTGGAACAAGCACGGTTGGGACTGGGACAGGAGCGACGTGGATGGGGAAACGTGGTCCTTTGTGGAATTGGTCTCAAGCTGCGATTTGCAAGAGGAAGGAGCGCGTCAAAGGCATTGCGTAGCCAGATATGACTCCCGATGCGTCTCGGGCCATTCCGCCATTGTATCGTTGCGTCTTAATGGCGCGCGACTTTTGACCATCGAGGTCAACCCGCGAACCAGCTCCCTTGTGCAGGTCAAAGGTCGCCGTAATCGGAAGCCGAATGCCCATGAAATGGACATCATTCGCCGGTGGCAACGGGCCGTGCTGGACGCTGCCCCTGTGCAAGGCGCATGATTGAGACGTGATGATTGCTCGTTGTTTCCACATATTTCAAGAGTGATCAGATGGTTTCCCTCATGGGTTTGATTGTCCTTGAGGCGTGCCCCTTTTAAAGAGATGGGGCCACACTATCACTGATAAATCCAGTTATGCTATTGAGGAACAAATCATGGCCAGCGAAAGAGACCGAGAGCTTGTTGACTACGTCCAGAGACTGATCCGGACCGGAGCAACGCGGATTAGAGTCCCATCCTCGCTTTTTGACGGAACCAGCCAGGAGGCCAGGGAGGCAGTCAGGGATTTATGCCGGGTCAATAATGTGGAGATTGAGATTGTTGTTGGGTAACGGGGATGCTGTATGGACAATCAGGCTGACGTCTTTGCCCAAAGGACAATAAACTTTCTCATACTCTTTTAAGCGAGGCTTGGTGCGAAATGAAGACTGTTTGCGTTATTGGAGATATCCATGGCCATGTCCAACTGGCGCTGTGCATGGCCGCCAGGTGGCAGCGGGAGACCGGACAGGATTTTGAGGCGGTTTTTCTCTGTGGAGACGTCGGCACGTTTACTGCTGACGATCAGTTGGACAGCACCACTCGCAGGCACGGCAAAAGCAACCCTTGCGAGCTGGAATTCCTGCAGCAATGGTCGGTCGATCCCCAGTCTCCCTGGCTGGCTGGGATTTTCCCGCCTGCAAGCGAAGGCAAGTTTGGGCTGACCTGTCCCGTGGTCATGGTGCACGGCAACCATGAAGGGTTCGCGCATCTGGAAAAGTTGATTCCCGAGGGGCAACCGGAAATGGCAGTGGATATCTCTGCCTTGCCGGCCATTGAGGCCGGAGGCCGGATCCGCCTGTTGCCGCCGGGCTGGAAATGCATGACCGCTTCCGGGCTGACCGTTGCCGGAATTGGCGGCATCGAGCAGGGGCAAAGGTGTGCGGATTACCACCCCATGGCCTTCATTGACGACGATGCTGTGATCAGGCTGCTGGAAAGCGACCCCGTGGACATGCTTGTCACCCACTAGGTACCAAACCGGGTACAGGGTGACAAGGGTTCCGAGACCTTGCAACTTCTTCTTGATCACGGTGTGGCCAGGGTCTGGTGCCACGGGCATTCCATTGTCTATCCCGACATTGTTCAAGCAGGTCCGGAAGGAAGGACCTGGGTTGTGCCGCTGCACGACATCGCCTTTCCGTGCAAAGTGCCGGCCCCGGACGACCCTGGAGTGGACGGGTTCTGCATGGTCAGGTTCAATCCCGAGATTGCCGTCCTTCGCCAGCGCCCTGATTTCTGGCGAGATTATCGCAAAAACAAATGGCGGCACAGGGAAGGATACGGGCTGGTATG
>PWGF01000249.1 GCA_003554375.1 Spirochaetaceae bacterium | reverse complement strand
TACCGGTGGAGGAAATCGCGCCGCTTTTGACGGAGCTTTACGCGATGCTTGTCGAGCCGCCGATCGAGCGCGGCCAGGTGATCGTCTCGGATTACCGCGGTACCGGCGTCAACGTTGTTGCTACCCGGAGCGTGCCGGAAGCTGAAGAAGGGCCTGAATAGGGCGTTTCGCCCGGGCGCTATTCTCAGCGTCCGGCGAGTGAGCTGAAGTGGGGTAATGAGATGCACCGTTCTCTGTGACGGATCGTCCGGCGAATGGTGGAAGAAGACGCGATGCCAATGGCAGAGAAGAAGCCGGGAGGTTTGGAAAGATGTATGATGTAGCGATAATCGGAGCGGGAATTGTTGGAACCGCTATTGCGCGGGAGCTCGCGAAGTATGAGCTCCGCACGGTCCTCATCGAGAAAGACAGCGATGTGGCGAATGGGACTAGCAAAGCCAACAGCGCAATCGTCCATGCGGGATACGATGCGGAGCCGGGAACGCTCAAAGCGAAGCTCAACGCGGAAGGCAATCGCATGTTCGCTGAGCTTTCGCGCGAGTTGGATGTCCCCTTCCAGAGAATCGGCTCGTTTGTCATCGCGCGCAACGATGATGAGCTCGAGACATTGCATGAGCTGTATCAGAGGGGCGTTGAGAACGAGATACCGGATCTCGAGATCATAGGAGCGGAACGGCTTCGGGAGATGGAGCCGGGTGTGAGCGAATCCGCGGTAGCGGCGCTCTATGCCCCCACCGCCGGGATTACCGATCCGTATCTTCTTACCGTAGCGCTTGCTGAGAGCGCCGCGGAGAACGGCGTCGATGTACGGCTCGAGAGTCCGGTGCGGGCCATACACAAGAACGAGGCAGGTTTCCGCATCGAGTGCGGAGAGGAGAGCGTTGACGCGCGGTATGTCGTCAACGCCGCCGGGCTGTACGCGGATCGGATAAACGAGATGGTCAACTCACCCTCGTTCACGATTCGGCCGACGCGTGGCGAGTACTTCTTGCTCGACAAGAAAGTCGGCCATGTCGCGCAACACGTACTATTTCCGTGCCCGACCGCGGAAGGCAAAGGGGTGCTCATAACGCCGACGACCCACGGAAACATCATTGTCGGACCGAACGCAGAGCCGGTGGACTCTCGGGAAGCGGTGGAAACGACTCCGGATGGACTTGACTACGTGCGGAATCAAGCCACAAAGCTGAAGGAGGAGCTGCCTCTGGGAGCAAGCGCCGTGATTACCTCTTTCAGCGGGTTGCGCGCTAAGACGGACCACGGGGACTTCATCATAGGCGAGTCGGAGGAGACGCCCGGGTTTGTGAACGTGGCCGGTATCGATTCGCCGGGACTCGCGGCCTCGCCCGCGATCGCAACGTACGTGGTGGATCTCCTCCGGCGAGCGTTCGGCGGCTTCCGCCGGCGTAGCGGATTCAAGCTGCGTGCCAAGGATCACACTCCCTTTATGTCGCTGGACGATGAGACCAAACAGAAGCTCATTGAGCAGGACCGGCGGTACGGCCGGATTATCTGCCGGTGCGAGAGCATTACCGAGGGCGAGATCGTCCGGGCAATCGAGGGGCCCGTAGGCGCGCGCACGCTCGACGGGATTAAGCGGCGCGTCCGCCCCGGGTGCGGACGTTGTCAGGGCGGTTTCTGTGGACCTCGCGTAATCGAGATCCTCGCTCGCGAGCTCAATACCGAGCTGAGCGACATCCGCAAAGACAACATGGGCTCCTACCTCCTCACCTTCCCCACGAAGGGGAGGCTCTCGAAACGGCGTAAGAACGGAGCCGCGCTCGGTAAACCGGCTGAGGAGCATGGCCTCAACGTGGAACACGGAGGAAAGGACCGCTATGACGTCGTCGTCGTCGGGGGGGGCCCGGCGGGAATGGCGGCGGCAATAAGCGCCTATGACAACGGGGTGAAGGACGTTCTCCTTATCGAGCGCGATCACGACCTCGGCGGTATTCTCCAGCAGTGCATCCACAACGGTTTCGGACTGCACTATTTCAAGGAGGAGCTCACTGGGCCCGAGTATTCCGAGCGCTTCATCAACCAACTCAAGGAGCGCGGTATCGCGTGCAAGCTCGATACTATGGTGCTCTCTCTTGGGAGCGACCGCACGATCACCTACATCAACCAGGAAGAGGGGGTAAGAACGATCCAGGCTAACGCCGTCGTCCTCGGCATGGGATGCCGCGAACGTACTCGCGGGGCGATAAGCGTTCCGGGAACGCGGCCGGCAGGGGTGTTCTCGGCCGGAACCGCGCAACGGCTGGTCAACATGGAAGGCCACATGGTCGGCCGGAAAGTTGTCGTGTTCGGAACCGGCGATGTCGGATTGATCATGGCACGGCATGTCGTGTGGGAAGGCGCCGAAATGGTCGCTATGGTCGAGCGGAAATCATACTCCGAGGGGCTCCTCCGGAACTACGTGCAGTGCGTCCAGGACTACAACATCCCGATGCTCTTGCGCCATACGATCGTCGACATCAAAGGAAAGGACCGGGTCGAAGGTATAACCATTGCCGAGACCGATGATAACAAACGGCCGATTCCCGGGACGGAGCGCGATCTGGAGTGCGACACGGTGCTCTTCTCCCGTGGCCTGATCTGCGAGAACGAGCTGTCGGAAGGGGCAGGTGTCAAGCTCCATCGTAAGACCGGCGGGCCGATCGTAAACGAAGCAATGGAGACGTCGGTGGAGGGTGTTTTTGCTTGTGGAAACGTAGTCCACGTGCACGATTTGGCGGACTGGGTAACCGAGGAGAGCATAAAGGCCGGCCGTGGTGCGGCGCGGTATATCAAGGAGCACGAGCAGCATGAGGTTTCCGGCTTCACCTTCGAGACGGCGCCCGGAAACGGCGTGAGCTACATCGTGCCTCACAAGGTCAGGACTGACTGGATGGACGATACGCTCGAGCTATATCTGCGGGTGCGGGACCATCACGAGCGGGTTCGTCTGGAGATCAGGGCGGATGGTCAGCTCGTGAAGTCGATCAAGAAGAAGGTACTGACGCCGGGCCAGATGGACTTGGTGAAGATCAAAAGGTCCGACTTGCCGGCGGATAGCTTCGGCGAGCTCTCGATCGAAGTCGTCGACGGGAGGGAGAAGCCGAAGTCTGAAAAGCAAGTGAGTGAGAAGAGAGAGCCCGTGAAAGAAGAGAGCGTAGCGAGGTGAGTGCCATGGAAATTATATGTATTCAGTGTCCTTTGGGCTGTGACATCCAGGTCGAGAAGAAGGACGACGACTCCGGCGAACTCCTTATAAAGGGAGTTCAATGCAAGCTGGGCAAGACGTACGCGTATGAGGAGTTCACTAATCCGACGCGCACTGTTACCTCTACGGCGGTAATCCATAATGCGACGCTTCCCGTGATCCCGGTACGGACAAACAAGCCCATTCCCAAGAAGCTCGTGTTCTCCGCGTTGGAGGAGCTAAACAAAGCTGAGCTGACGGCGCCGGTGGAGATTGGGACCATCGTAGTCCCCAACGTCTGCAACCCCGGCTGCGACTTCGTCACGAGCCGTAGCCTCTCCTAAGGTGTAGCTACCAGCCGGGGCCGGCGTGCCCCGGCGCCTCCTCCCCCTCCGCCTCCGCCTCCGCC
>PWGF01000553.1 GCA_003554375.1 Spirochaetaceae bacterium | reverse complement strand
CGGACGGGCGTGGACCGGAGGATATCAGGCACGTTGATGCGGAAGTAGCAACGCTTCCACGCACCCATGGATCAGCGCTGTTCACGCGCGGAGAAACGCAGGCACTTGCCATTACCACACTGGGGACAGTCTTCGACGAGCAGATCATGGACGATATCGAAGGCGACCGTCGTGAAAATTTCATGCTCCACTACAACTTCCCTCCGTATTCGGTGGGGGAAACCGGCAGGATGGGCACGGGACGACGCGAGATTGGGCATGGCAATCTGGCGCAACGTGCTCTGGAAGGTGTTCTGCCGACGAAGGAAGAGTTTCCGTACACGATCCGCGTTGTTTCGGAGATACTGGAATCTAACGGATCCAGCTCCATGGCAACGGTATGTGGGGGAAGCCTCTCTCTCATGGACGCCGGCGTGCCGGTCAAGCGCCCTGTCGCGGGAATCGCCATGGGGATGGTGCAAGGGGAGGGCGAATCGGTAGTGCTCAGCGATATCCTCGGTGAAGAGGACGCTATGGGCGACATGGACTTCAAGGTGGCAGGTACCAGCGAAGGCATTACCGGTTTTCAGATGGATATCAAGGTTGCGAATGTCAGTGCTGAGCTCATGCGGGATGCGCTCAAACAAGCGCAGCGGGGCCGTTTGCACATTCTGGAGACCATGACTCGCGCTCTTGAGCGTCCACGGCCCGCGTTAAGCGAGTATGCGCCCAGGATTCTTACCTTCAAGGTTGATCCGGATAAGATCGGGTTATTGATCGGCCCGGGCGGGAAGACCATCAAAGGCATCTCGGACAAGTTCGACGTCAACACGAATATCGACAACGACGGCACCGTGACGATCTACTGCAAGGATAAGGCGGGCGCGGAAGCGGCAAAGGCCAGTTTCATGGAGTTACTGGAGGAGCCGGAAGTCGGGAAGACATATGACGGTGTCGTTCGAAGGATCGTTGACTTTGGCGCCTTCATCGAGTTTCTGCCCGGCAAGGAAGGCCTGTGTCACATTTCAAAAATGGCAAATTACCGGGTGAACGCTGTTGAAGACGTGCTGGAGATCGGGCAGGAGGTGCCGGTTAAGATTGTAGAAATCGACAAGATGGGCCGAGTGAACCTGAAGTTGATCTACGATGAAAACGAGGACGCATCGGGAGCCGGTCAGGACGGAAAACAGGCACAGCAGCAAAGCGAACGGCACGATTCCAGGCGCTCAGACGGGCGGAGGCGCGATCGGGACCACGATCGAGACCGCGGGGACCGCGGGCGTGACCGCGGCGACCGCGGGGCGCGGCGGTCCCACGATGATGGCCGAAAAGGCTCCCGGGAGTCCGGAGGTTCCCGTCAGGGACGCGGGGACTCGCACGGGGACAGAGGTCGGGAAGGTGGAAGAGGTGACCGGCCCCGTGGCCGTGGGGGCCGGGACCACGGCAACCGTTCTCGGCGCCCCGGCGGACGCGACGACCACTGAGCGGGTCTCGGCCGCGATTCCGGCGGCTCCTGCATCTCCGCTTATGCGGGTGAGCGCGCCAAAATACTAGGGCGGCACCGCTGGCCGGTGCCGTCGGCGATACAGTCGATGACCCGACGCATCATTTACTCCTATGTTAGCCGTGAGCTGCTCCTTTCCTTCCTCGTAGCCTTCCTGTTCTTTTTCGTGGTGTTTTTCGTCAATCAGCTGTTGCTGTTGGCGGAGGATATTCTGGAGAAGCGCGTCCCGCTGTGGGACGTGGTGATGCTTCTGATCTACTCACTTCCCAGCATCGTTGCGCTGGCTGTTCCGTTCGGGACCCTTGTTGGCGGACTGATGGCGGTCGGCCGGTTGAGCAGTGACAATGAGATCATCGCTTTCCAGGGGTCCGGGATCGCACTACGAGTGCTGTTTCTGCCGATCTTGTTCTGGGGGGCTGTGCTTTCCCTGTTTTCTTTTGTCACGAACGACTATCTGCTTCCGATCGGCAATATGAACCTGGTGACGCGGTATAGAGAACTGATTATGTCGAATCCGGATCTGGAGTTCGAATCGCACTCCGTGCAAGAGTATCAGGATCTCGTGCTCGTCACTGGAGACGTAAGTGACCGGGTTATCGAGGAGCTGTTGATCATTGAAACCGGACGACGTGGCAGGGAGCGGGTGATTTCTGCCGGCCGTGCCGAGCTTTTCGAAGATGCTGAACGGCCGGGCGTCTTCTCGCTGAGGTTGAGCGACGTAGAAAGCCACGATCCGGTTTCAGGAGACGAAGAGGACCACGATTTCTTCACGTCCGAGGAAATGACGTACAATATTCTTCTGAGCGACATTGCGCTCTCGGTTCGAAACCCGACTGCGCGTGAGATGTCCAGCGTGGACGTGTGGGAGATGATCGAGGAGCAACGGAAGTCGCTGGACCGTCGGAAAGCATCGCATCGGGAGGATATACGAAAACTGGAACGACGGTATATAGGTGAGTACATTGAGGCAAGTGGCGCTGTTTGGGGTGACGGCTACGAGTTAGCCACTGCTGAGTTGGCGGAGACGTTTGCAGAGCTCCGGACCGAGCAGGAGCGCAACATAACGAGCAGGAGCCTCCAAATCAACCTGATCGAGTTTCACAAGAAGTTCTCTATTCCGTTCGCCTGTTTGACTTTCGTCGTGCTCGCATTCCCGATCGGTTTGCGTACGCGCAGGAGTGGTCGCGCGGTAGGTTTCATCGTCGGGCTGGGCGTTTCCACCTTCTACTGGGGATTGATCTTTGCCGGGCAAACGGTGGGCACGGAGCATCAGAATGTGCCCGCGTTTCTGGCGATGTGGTTTCCCAACATTCTGGTTGTGGCAATCGGCGTGACCTCGTATGCTTTGAAGAGGGCACGATGAGACTGCTTGACCGATTGGCTATTCGCTCGTTTCTCCCCATGCTTCTAGCAGCGATGGCGTTCTTCGTTCTCATACTGCACTTGGTGGATCTATTCGACAACATTGTAGCTTTTCTCAACCGCGACGTACCGATGAGTCAGGTAGCCTATCTTCAGTACCTGTATTTGCCTCAGACCATTCGATTCGCTCTGCCGGTTGCTTTGTTGTTCTCTGCATCGTTTACGCTCGGAACGTTCTACGGAAACAACGAGTTGATTGCCGTGTTCGGAGCAGGCGTGCCGTTCGTTCGGTTTGTCATGCCCATCGTGCTCTTCGGCGTGGCCGCCAGTGCCTTCATCTTCTGGTTCGAGGACGCGGTGGTGATCGATGCAACTTCTGAAAAGAACGCCATGGAGCGGCAGCTGTTGGGTCGGGGAGTTACGGGGAGAAGCGACCTGACCGTTACGGCTGCTGAAGGACGCGTGGTCTTCTACGTGGAGTACTTCGTTCAATCGGACCATTCACTTGACCGCGTCACCGTGTTTGAGCGGGACGAATCCGGGCGTTTTGTCAGGCGGGTGAACGCCCGGACGGGAGAATGGGTTGGTGATCGGTGGGAGCTGCGCGATGCCCTGGTGTTCGAAGCTACGCCGAGCGGAGAAATCGTGGCTCGACGCGAGGATGTCTTCAGCGACGAGCGGTACCGTGTACAGCCGCACGTCTTCGCCCGGAGGACCCAGAATGTGGATGAGCTGCGCCGTGCGGAAGCGCGCG
>PWGF01000401.1 GCA_003554375.1 Spirochaetaceae bacterium | reverse complement strand
CAACGCTTCGCCGCCCCCTCGCGGGTAGCCGACGCATGACTCGGGTCCGTAGTGGCTCGCTATGCCTTCTACGTAGCGGACTCTCACCGCCTCCTCCATGCCGGTTTTACCGGCGCTTTCGGTGAACTCAATGTTATAGCGAGTCCGTGGTGCGGCGTAGGCTCTAAGCCGGGCGAGACATCCTTCGGTTGGCGTTGCCGCGCTATCGTTTCCTTACGTAATCGACTGCAGTTTCCCGCGCATTCCGGTCACAGACCGCGAGGTATCGCCGGGGCTTGAGGTCTTCGGTGACCGCGGAGCGGCTTCCTTGAACGCCGCGCATTCACCAGACGCCTTCTCGGAGCTTCTGCTCCTGCGAGGGCGTAGGTTATGCCGCATCGTTCTGTTACGTTCGGCTGGTGGTGAAGCTCGTAGGCATCTCCAGCAACATAGAATCCACCGGGAAGCAAGACGTTGCAACGGTATCTTGGGTGTCTGTTCTTTGGCCGAATACCCCTGTTCCCATTCTATGGATGTCGCTCACGTGCAGAGCTCTGTAAGGCAGGCCGTTTTTCGTCGGCACCTTACTTGTGAGAAGCGAAACAGGGCTGCGAGCTACCCACTCGTTCGCCGGGACCGCTGGATGAAGGGTGTCTGGCAGCATTCGGCTAAAACTAGGGCTTCATTGTACATCCCAGATACTTAGAGTATCTTTGCGGTGGAGTGTGGAATGACGTGAGTTCGGGAATTATTTTTGAAGGGTTTCGGCCTGACCTCGAACACGCAGCACGGAAGCAGTGTGAACATCGCGCGAAAGAAGTGTACGTATTCGCCTCAATTGTTGAGCCACTTGAACAAATAAAACCGAGTGGCCTCGACATAGCTGTTTCCGAACTACCGCCAGACTCGTTTCTGCACGCAGACGGGATTCTACTCGGCAAACCGGAGCACCGATTTAGCCTGATAGATCTGGACGAGGGCACACGGTTTGCCGGACGACTTCGGGAGCCGGAGAAGCTTGAACGCGTCGCCTGAGATACGTGAGCGGATCGAAGACGAACTCGGCCGACTCGAGCCCGAGATCGCCGGTGTAAGGCCGTTGTTCAAGAAACTTGCCTACCACGGGCCGGATAACGTCGAAAACGCCCTGCAGGTCTGTTGCCGGCTTCTGGGCCCCGGTGGATATCCGGCGTTTACCGATCCGGTTCGGCACGAGTTCGACCCGCTACTGGAAGTGAAATTGGGCTTCGACCACGAGCGCTCTTCGACCAGTACCGCGGAAGACAGCTCGGCGATGCAAGTCGGGCCAGGGTTCGAACAGCTGGGCCGGTTCACGCTTCCGGGTGAGGCATGGTTGCACACTTCCTTCATGCCGATGGAACATCGCGTCGAAGGGTCGCGTGTGAAATACGCGGGTGACCGCGAAACGACTCTAATAATCGAGGACCTGACCGGAGAGCACAAGATGAACCGCCGCCGTTCCAAGTATTACGCCCGCGCGTTTTTCGTGACCCGGAGCGGGCCCCTGGGCAAAGGACTTCGGAGATGAGCCAAACCGTGCTGACCGCGCTGGGCGCTATTGCAGTACTCGGGTTCGGAGCCGAGCTGCTTGTACGCGGTGCCGGTACACTCGCAATGCGTCTCGGAGTGTCGGCGCTTGCAGTGGGTTTGACTGTGGTCGCCTTCGGCACGAGCGCGCCGGAGTTTGTGGTCTCTGTTCGGGCCGCCGCCCTGGGATCGACTGACCTCGCGGTGGGCAACGTTGTTGGTTCCAATGTCGCCAACATTGGGCTGATACTAGGCCTCGGGGCGCTGATCCGACCGGTAGCGGTTCACGCCACCGTGTTTCGTCTCGACGCGCCACTGCTCGCATTGCTCACGGTTGCCGTATCCATACTACTGGTCGGTCCCGGGATAGGCCGACCGGCCGGAGCGGCACTAACGGCAGCCCTTGCGGCGTACAGCTGGGCTACTCTGAAGCGAACGGCGATCGAACCGATGCGGGTGCGAGAGGAATTTGCCGAAGGCGTGACGACGGCGCAACTATCGCTGATTGGCTCGGTAGTCATGACTGTGATCGGCCTCGCACTGTTGGTAGTGGGCGCCGAGCTGCTGGTCGGTGCAGCGGTACGTATTGCGCAGGTACTCGGAGTCGGCGAAGCGGTCGTAGGTCTCACGGTGGTCGCGATCGGCACAAGTTTGCCGGAGCTCGCGACAACGATTGTCGCCGCCGCGCGCGGGCAGGGCGACATCATGGTCGGGAACATTGTTGGAAGCAACTTCTTCAATTTGGCCGGTACCCTCGGCGTCGCGGCAATTGTCCGTCCGTTGTCAGGGAGAATGCTCGGCGGACAAGACGTCGGAGTGATGCTCGTGTTTGCCGTGGTCTTGGTTGTTGCTTCCCGCTCCGGCGCCGTCATCTCCCGCGCCGAGGGCGTCTTGCTGATAGCGGGGTACCTTGGGTATGTAGTCTGGCTTTTCGTAGGAGGAGGAGTAATCTAATGGGAATGCGCGTGTTATCGACTCGCAGGAAGAAAGCGGGAACCGCCCCAGGGACCCCGGTGCATGTCGGGAGGCGCAAGTATGACGCCACACGGATCACGGTGTTCGAGTACGATGCAGCCGTCTGCGAAGAACGCGAGCTCGCTTCACCGCGTGACTGCGCCGCCCTCGATCGGGCTCGCGCGATCACTTGGATCAACGTCGAGGGCGTGCACGATGTGTCGACGGTGAGCACGATATGTGAAGCATTCGGTGTGCACTCGCTGGTACAAGAGGATATCGTGAACACCGATCAGCGCCCGAAAGTTGAGGAGTACGACGGCTACCTATTCGGCGTGCTCAAGATGGCACGCCGGCCCGAGCACCAGGAAGAGATCGAGATCGAACAAGTGAGCTTACTGCTGCTTGACGGCTTGGTAATCTCGTTTCAGGAGCGAGGTGGCGACATCTTCGAGCCGGTGCGGAACCGGTTGCGTACCGGCAAAGGCTCGGTTCGCCGCAGAGGGCCCGACTACCTTGCATACTGCTTGATGGACGCGATTGTCGACCATTACTACATCCTCCTTGAGCAGATCGAGGAGCGTATCGGACCCCTGGAACAACAGGCCATCGCCGACCCGCAACCGGAGATTGCTCGTAGCATTCAGTCTCTGAAGCGAGAGCTCCTCCAGTTGCGCCGCTCGTTGTGGCCGATGCGAGAGATGGTCTACCGACTCTCCCGTGAAGAGGTGCCGCTAATCGGAGAGGGAAGCCGCGTGTTCTTGCGCGATCTCTACGACCACGTTATCCACATCATTGAGATACTCGAAACGTTTCAGGAGCTCGTCTCGAGCACAATGGATATCTACCTTTCGAGCATCAGCAACCGAATGAACAACATCATGAAAGTGCTCACGATAATCGCAACGATCTTCATACCGTTGACATTCGTTGCAGGCGTTTACGGGATGAACTTCGTGTATATGCCCGAGCTGGAATGGCGGTGGGCTTATCCGGCGACACTCGGCGTAATGGCGGGAATCGCCGGGGTCATGCTGCGCTTTTTTCGTCGGAAAGGCTGGGTCTAGCCGCAGTCGCTATTTGCGCCGACTTCCGCCACTGAAAACAGTGCACGATCAGTCGGTGGTACAAGTCCTTACCCCCCGGCTTCCGTCGGTCCACCACTCTTCCACCATCAATTGCCACCGCTCCCGCTGTCCATCACTCCCTTCGATCGTCCTCCGGCGTACGATGTGCACCGCCCATTCGGGGTCGTCGGATCCGTACACCGGGTCCCCTTCCAGGGTGACCATCCTCCACCGAGAGGTCATGGAGCCGTTCCCGCCCCTCTGGTCGAACCACAGTCCGGGCAGTCGTTCCGCCGTCGGATTCGCGAAGACAATGCAACCGTCAAACGCCAGGCAAATCACGCCCGAAGTAACGCCTTCAAACAGCGTCCGGTGCTTCTCTTCACTCGCCTGGACAGTGCGAGGTCTCTTGCTCCCGCCAATCACGTTCGCCACCCCATCCCCGGGCCCAACCGCAGGGGAGCTCCAAGCCGAATCTTGACTATCTATCCCAATTGGTCATATAGTCACAGTATGGAGAGTACAGATGTCGCGGCGCTTCACGGACGATGAGCGGCGGCGGATCAACCAGGATCTCGATCGCGCAGCGCGCCAGATCATGGGGCCACGCGGCGTTCGCAAGACGACCATCGACGAGCTCGCGCACACCGCCGGAATCGCCAAAGGAAGCTTCTACCGATTCTACTCAGGCAAGGAAGCGCTGGCGTTCCGTCTCGTCGCCCAGTGGGAGCGCGACTTTCACCGCGGTATCGAGCGCCGTTTCCGGCGCTCGGCGCCCCACGGAGTGCACGAGACCGCTATGGTGCTCCAAGCCGTATTCCTGGAAGACTTCCCTCGCTCCGTCGCGGAAACCGGAATGTACGGCCTGTTCGATCCGGAGGAGATTGCCTACCTGCAGCGCCGGGCTGACCCGGAGCACCTGCAAATCATGGAAGAGCAGGATCTGCGCCTCTTTGAGAAGCTCGAGTCTCTGTTGGCCGAGGCCGGCCTGAGGCCGGCAGTGGAGAAGAACGTGATCATCGCCGGGCTTCGCGTCCTCTTCGAAGGAGCTCAGGCGGTGCTCCGAAACAACCCATCCGGCCCGCTGCAACCAACCGACTATCAAGAAGGATTCGCCCGACTACTGGAAGGCTTTCTTGCCACCACGTTCGCGGAGCACGCGCCCGCGTAACCGGGCAGCCGCGTTGCCTCCGCGCTGGAGTCAGCGCCGCCACGGAATGCGAAAGGAAGTGTGTCGAATGGCGTATGCCGGACGGCACTAACGAGAAGGCACCGCGTGCGGAAGGGCTCGAGGCCGAATGCCACTATGCAGGAGAACGCTATGCCGAAAACCACTCCATGGGAAGACACACCGATGTCGATCGAGGTAACGAAGCTCGGGTTCACCTACCCCGAGAGCCGGACGGAGACGCTCCGTGGACTGTCGTTCTCCGTGCAGCCCGGCCGGATCTACGGCTTTCTGGGCCCCAGCGGTGCCGGAAAGTCCACCACGCAGAAGATCCTCTACCGTCTCCTCACGGACTATAGCGGTTCGGTCAAGGTAGCCGGTCGCGAGATCACCGCGTGGGGTCGGGAGATCTACGCCGCGATGGGAATCGGGTTCGAGACGCCGAGCCTCTATCTCAAGCTCACCGGACGGGAGAATCTGGAGTTCGCCCGTGCCCTCCACGATGCCGCTCGCCCTCCCCGCTCCGACCGCGGCCCAGGTGTCGGCTCCGGCCGGCGCTCAACACCGGCCCCCACGCTTACGATCGACGACGCCGCCGGCCGGCTCGGGCTCGCCGACGCCATCGACGACCGCGTGGAGACGTACTCGAAAGGGATGCGTATGCGGCTCGCGTTTATCCGGGCCGTGCTTCACCGCCCACCGCTTCTGTTTCTGGACGAACCCACCTCCGGTCTGGACCCGTCGTGGGCCCGGCGTATCAAAGACTGGATTCTGGAGCTGCGCGCCGCGGGCACGGTCACTTTCCTCACCACGCACTCAATGGAGCTCGCGGACGACCTCTGCGACACCGTGGGGTTCCTGGTGGACGGCTCTCTCATGGCCCAAGAGAGCCCGGCAGCCCTCAAGCAACGCTACGGCCGCCCGGGCATCGTGGTACGAGGGTTGTCCCCGGACGGGCAGTCCGTTGAAGCGGACGTATCGTACGAGGACGCTCTCCGCGCTGCCCTCGGAGAGCTCGCAGGCCTCGCCCGGATCACGCGCATCACCAACCGGGAAGTCAGCTTGGAACAGGTCTTTCTGGAGGTTACCGGCCGGAGCCTGGCCCCCCGGGGAGCGGTGGTAGAAACAGCGCCGGATTACGAGCAGGAACGGCGCACGCCGACGGAGGTGTGGGGATGACGCAGCACGAGCACGCCGCGCCGGGGACGGAACCATCACGCTTCGGACCAGCCGCCGCTGCCGCACGCCCGGACGGTTGGATGCGGCCGGCCGGCTGGGTGCGGCCGGCCGGTTGGAGGCGGCTGCCCGGTTGGGGGCAGACGCCGGGTTGGATGCGGCCGGCCGGCTGGAGGCGGTTGCCCGCGCTCCAGCTTCTCCGCACGGAGATGAAGGTTCAGCTTCGCGCCGGTTTCTACGCTGCGTACGCGATCATGACGCTCCTGTTCTTCGTGATCCTCGCCCTGCTTCCGCCCCCGTGGCGCGAGCACGGGTTCGAGCTGATCGTCCTCATGGATCCGACTTTCATGGGATTCTTCTTTGCCGGCGGACTGGTGCTTCTCGAGGCCGATCAAGGCGTGCTCTCCGTCGCGCTCACCCGCGGTCGGGGCTTCCGGCACTATTGGCGCACGAAGGTTGCGGCGCTTCTGGTTCTGGCCCTCACCGTAGTCGCGGCCCTGACCGGCGCGGCCTGGGCCGCGGGGTTCATCCGGCCGGACGCGGCGGGCCTCCTGAGGCTCGCCTCCGGGCTGGTGGTCACGGTCCCGCTCTTCTTTGGCATCGGAGTGATCGTGGCCGGGTGGTTCCCGCGGCTCATCGAGTACTTCGTCTTCTCGAGTCTGGTCCTGTTGCCCGTCATGTTCCCGTTGCTCGAGCCCGTAGGAATTCCGATTGGACTCCCGGCGCTCCTTTCACCGTTGGGGGGCGGGATGATCCTGATTACCTCGCTATTCGACCCTGCCTACGGCCGGATCGAGCTCATGGCCGCAGCCGCGAGCTCCATTGCCTGGAACGCCATCGTCTACCGCTATGCCGCGCACGCGTTCCGGAAGCTCGCCTCGGGCCGCGTGCGTCCTGCCCGGCGGCGAACCACTGGCCGTGACCGTGCCTCCGCTACCACCCCCGCTCGTCCGTGCCGCCGGCTTCTGCCGGCCGGGTGGGCGGACGTCCGGCTCCTCCTCCGTGATCCCATGGGCCCTATCGTGCTCCTTGCCCCGCTCCTTGCAAGCGCGGTAATCGGGCGCGGCATACCGTGGCTGCTCGCTCCGGGCGGCCCGGCCGCCGGTCTGGTCCCGGAGGCCGCGGCGGCGGCCGCCCTCTCCTTCATGGACCACTTCCGCTCGTTTGTTCTGCTCCTGGGCTTCACCATGTACGGTATGCTCGGGGCACTTCTCATTCTGGACGAGAAAGACCAGGGCGTGCTCCCTTTCCTCCGGACGCTCCCCGGCCCTCCCGGCTGGTTCCTCCTTCGCCGGTGCGCGGTGCTCCTTGCCCTCTGCGCCGCTGCGATCGCGCTCGCTACCGTCATCGGAGACCTGATGCACGCGGCGCCGGGCGTTTACGTTCTCTCGCTTGCCGTCGACGCCCTCATCCTCCCGCTCTTCTTTCTGGGGATGAGCATCCTGGCGAGCAACAAGATCCAAGGACTCGCCATGGCAAAGGTGCTCAACGTCGCAACGCTTCCGCCACTGCTTATGATCGCGCTTCCGGATCGCTGGGTATGGCTCGCCGGGGTCGTCCCAACCGCGTGGGGGAGCCTTCTTCGCTTATCCGCCTCCGGTCCCGCACAGATAGCGACAACCGCAGCAGCAGGGTTCATCTACGCCGGCCTCCTAGTAGCCGCGCTATACCGGAGGGCGCAGAAGCTCGAGTAGTTCCCGGGGACGGGGCGGCCCGGACAGAAGGCAGCCGGGGCACGTCCGCCGCCCCTTCCTGCTCGCAGAGAGCCACCGAACCAAGAGGCAGCCCCAGCCTGCCCCTAAGCCACCTTTCTCACAGCCACGAAGAGTGGCCCCGGACTCTGCAAACCCGCGTGCAGTACTGTTTCGAGCGGCCGCCGGTCGGGCTCCGGTGGGTACGACCCGCATGGCCGACGCTCTGCCGGCCCGGCCGGCTCTCCGTAGCATCTCGCTCGGCGCCTGTCGCACGGGCCCATCCATCGGTCGCGATCCTGCGCGCGGTCCCGACCCCGCGCGCCACGCCGCCTCCCCGATTTCATCCGCTCTTATACGGGCTTTGCATTGCAAACTTATTTGCTCAGATGTATACTCTCTGCAAGGAGGAATACAGATGGAACCGGAAAACGAAACAGTCCGGGGACTCGCCCGCGACATTGCAGTGATAAAGGACGCGGTGCGCCGCAACAGCGGCCTGCTGCGGCACATCCTTGCCGCGGGGGCCATGCGCGGCGTGGCGTTTGCCATTGCAGCGCTCTGCGTCATCCTGCCGCTCCTCTGGGAGGCAACGGCCCGCTTCTACGGATCGCTATCCGCCGCACCAGCCCCCGCCCGGGCCGCTCTATGGGCGCTCACGGCGGCCGCGGTCGCCGCCATCGGCGTATGGAAAGCGGTCGCATTCACCCGTTCGGCAAGACGCGTCGATTCGCGGTACACTTATGCGAGCTTCGTGAACGAGTTGACCGACCACCCGGTCTTCGCGTGTCAGGGCGCGGTCCTCGTCACCACTGCCGTAGTCCTGGTGTCGGCCCTCCAAGCCGGCAGCCCCGCGTTCGCCTTTGCTGCAGTAGCCGGCGGGATTGGAACCGTCTTCGCCCTCTACGCGATCGCATTCCTCTTGCGCGAGTATCTCGTGACCTCATTCTGGCTCTATCTGGTCACCGTGGTAGCTACACTCGCCCCAGGCATCCCGGTCGCCTTTCTCGTGGTCGGCGGGTTCGGGGCAGGGTTTCTGCTGATGGGGCTCATGTGTCCGAAAGCGCCTTCAGAAAGCGGAGCTCGGTGATGGACGGGAGCGAGATATGTCAGCGGAGAGCTCCGTTCTCCGCATCGGACGACCAAAACCCCGCGCGCGGCGCGCCCCCGGAAGGCGGAGAACGCCGGGGCGCCGGCGCAACTGGGCCCGCCGGCGGCCAGCCGTGGAAAGGCGTTGACTCCACCCCGGCCGGCTCCCCCCAAGCAGGTGGAGCCGGCGCTCAGCCCGCGGGGGCCACTCAAACCGGCGCGCCCCGCACCGAAGAGCGGAGCACCGACCGCGTCCTTCGCGAGCGCTCGCGGCTCTCCGTGCTCACCGTGCTTGCAACCGCACCCGGCGGAACGCTCGGCTTCACGGAGCTCCAGGAAAAGGCCACGCTGAGTGCAGGGAATCTTTCGTCCCACATGCGCAAGCTGGAAGCAGCGGAGTACGTGACGGTTCGGAAAGGATTCAGAGGCCGGCGCCCGTATACCACCGTAGCGATCACTCAAGCCGGAAGAACGGCATTGGAGAAGCACGTTGCGGAGTTGGAACGGATCGTTCAGCAGTACCGCGAGGGAGGCGGCGGCACCGGCACCAGCACCGGCAGCGATGTCGGTTCCGACGCCGGTACAAGCACGGGCGCCGGCGGCCGAGAGGTACGCCATGCGGAGTGATGGAGCTTATCGGCCTAATCGCCCTGTTCAAGCCGGCCGGAACGAGCATGCCGAACAACTTGCCACGGCCCTCCACCAAGCACGCAGCGACAATGTCATCGCCGAGAACTACCGGCTCGGGGCGTACCTCTACGATGTCTTGGTCTTCCTCCTGCAGCTTCTGATCGGCGGAGTCTGGCGTTGGCGCGCGTCCTTTGTACGGCTTATCGATCCACGCCCGGGCGAACGGATAGCAGAGCTCTGTTGCGGGACGGCCTCGGTAGCGCTCCGACTGGCCAGGCGCGTTCGCGGCTGCGTATGGGCAAGCGACCTCTCGCCGGAACAGATCCGAGTGGCCCGGTTGAAGGCGCAGCTTCTGAGAAGGAACGTCGAGCTATCGGTCAAAGACGCCTCGGCAACCGGCTACCCGTCGGCCTCCTTCGACAAGGTTGTGATCAGCGGGGCCCTTCACGAGATCTCGCCGGAGCGAAGAGAGGCGATTTACGCGGAGGTCCGCAGGGTCACGAAACCCTCAGGCTCCTTCTACGTGTCGGAGCCGGACCGCCCGCGCTCCGGTTGGGGTCGCGCGTGCTTCGATGGTGCTTTCGGTCCCTGGAATGCCGAACATTCCACTGCCGTCCAGCTGATCGAGGGAGGCCTCGAACAGGAGCTGAAGCGGGCAGGACTTCGCGTAGTCCGGCACGCCTCGTCGAATTTCGGATTTTTTCACCATCGCGAGGCAACACATCGCACCTCTCCAGGAGTTACCACGGATACCTGAGTTCCTGTGGAACGAGATGCGATCGTTGTCAGCCCATGATACCTTCTGCCTGACCGAGGGCACTCGCGTCCCTGCGAACCTTATGGACCTCCTCGAGCTCTCCTATTTGACAGTCACAATTGAGCCCGATCCTGATCCCGAGCCTGACGCGGATTCAAGCGTGGCTTCCCGCCTCTCTTCGGTGTACTTCAGCAGCAACGACGACGCGCCGGAGCCGTTTGCCGAGCTCGAGAACCGGTTCCGCCGACAATCTCGACACCGAATGGACCCCTGAAGACCCGGAAGACTGGGACGACGACGAGGGAACGTTCACGGTCACCGCCGACGGTTCCGGCAACAAGGAGATAAACCTCCCGGGAGTTGCCCCGGAAGAGGGAGGACCGGAGTCGGGGATCCTCTTGTTGGATCTGTCGCTGGAGGACGTTTCGGCTCACGGTTCATGCGACGGAACGGACGGCGCCGTCTTCGACGCCGAAGCCGAAGGCGCAGCCTCCGGACCTATCGACGTAACCGAGGCTCTGGTAGTCAAAGAGGAGTCCGGAGAAGAACGACGCCTTGACGGTTACCTCGCCGAGGGGACGGTCGTTGAAGGTTCTGTAGACTTCCTTGACAACCACGCGCAGGAAGAAGACGAAACCATGTCGGCGGACCTCCATTACGACACCGGGACTCACCTCAGCCCAGCCTTGACCGTCGAGAGGCCGGAGGCCGCACGGGACCGGGGCATCCGGCACCGGGATATCGAGGACCAGGCCGCCCGCTCCCGGGCCGCCGGCCCCCTCCTCCTCGTTTACCCTGCAACGCCTGAGGTTGCTATCTCCTGGTCCGAAACGGCTTGCGCGGTCGCACCACTACTCCGGCGGTACTCGGCCACTGCAGCTGCAATCCGGTTGAACGTCCACCGCCGTGTCGCGTCGTCATTCTCCAACAGTGTCATGCGGAAGCCCGGCACGTCGCAGCAGAATCCCGAAAGCGGAACCACGCAGATCCCGGTCGCGCCGAGCAGATAGTATACGAAGCGCGCATCGGGGTCCGCATCAGCCACCTTCTCCTCCACAAGGTGCCGAATCGCCGGATCGTCGATGGGGATCTCTCCGTCCGGGGGCAACTCATCGAAGGCGGCAGTCGCGAAGAATCCGCCCTGGGGAGTGTGGAGTCGCACGCCCGAGGTCCCTGCAAACGCCTCGCTTGCCTCCCGAGCTCGTGCCTCGTACTGAGCGTTCCGCGCGGCAAGGTAGTCCTCGTAGCGCTGATCCCCCATGATACGGGGAATAGCCTGTTGCGGGAGGGTTGTCGAACACACCTCCAGGCGCTTGGAGGCAACGATGCTTTCGATATACGTGGCGAACTGCGGGTCGCTCGTTCGATTGTACACTTCGATCCAACCACATCGAGCTCCGGGCCACGGGACCTCCTTCGAGATGCTCCGCATCGCCATACCCGGCACGTCTCCGATCACCTGATTCAGATGCGTCTCCGTGGCTCCCCCGTACACGATATGTGCATAGGTTTCATCACAGATGAGAAAGAGATCATACCGCCGGGCGATTTCCACAAAGCCCTCGAGAATCTCCGGGGGATACACAACCCCGGTCGGATTATCGGGGTTGATAATCAGGATACCGGCAATGGAGGGATTGTAGCGGACGGTCCGCTCGATCTCCTCCAGGTCGGGAAGCCAGCCCCGCTCCGGGTCCAGTCGATACGTCAGGTGCTCGTAGCCGGAGTGCGCGGCTTCCGCGCTCGAGTGCGTTGAATAGGCAGGACTCGGTCCAATAATGCGAGCTTGCGGCCGCAGGAGCCCATAGACCTTGTTAACAGCATCACCAAGGCCGTTGAAAAAGACGATATCGTCCGTGTCCACAGTGGGCCCGGTTATGCCGGCCAGCCGCTCGTTGGCCCGCGCGGCCAAGAAACGGCGCGTCTCCATCTCACCCGGGGTATCCGAGTACGCGTACGCCAGGTCCTCCGCTGCCAGCTCGCGCACCACATCCTTCATCCATTGCGGCGGCGCTTCGCCTTTCCGGACCGGGTCACCGATGTTCTCCCAGACGATCTCCCGGCCCAGCTCCTGAACGTGACGAGCAAACTCCACGATCTCTCGAATCATGTATCGAAGTTGACCAGAGCCTGCGTGTACGATTTCCCTACGCATGGTATCGTTCCTCCTTGCGACCATGAGGCGGCCCGCCGCCGGGGGACCGCAAGCTCTCGGCGGCACCGGCACTGCCGGTACACAAAAAAGCCGCGGCCCCTTGGCGGACCGCGGCTTGAATCGCCGATTACGTCTTCTCCGGGCTTACTCCCGGAACGAAATCCGGCCATTCACAGCGGCCCGCGCCTTACCGGCTGCGGCCGCCGCTGCGGCGATGCGAGGCATCGTCACGGCGGATTTCTGCTTATCCAAGCACATTGCGGCGAACTCTATTGCGTCTTACCGGTAAGTGTCAACATGAGTTGAATCTCTGTTGACGCGTTATTGGACTTCCGAGTACAACATTGGGAAATGAAGGGGCCACTTGAGAAACAGAGCTTCTTCGCAGCAGGAAGCGTCATCCGGGAACTCCAGAGCGTCGACAAGCACGACGCCATTCGAGAGGTCGTGTTCCGGTCTCCAGTGTTTCGTACTGTGCCCCATCTGGACCCGGCCGGATTCGCCGAGACGGTTATCGCGCGTGAACGGCTCCGGTCCACCGGACTAAGCCACGGAGTGGCAGTGGCACACGGCCGTACCCCGCACGTAACTCATTCACTGATTGCGCTTGGCGTATCCCGTATAGGGATCGATTTCGACGCGCTCGACGGGCAGCCGGTGCATCTGCTTTTCGTCGTGGCCAACCATCCGGATCGGCAAATGGATTACCTCAGGATCCTTTCCACCCTTGTTAGCTTAGTGCGTGATGACGTGTTCAGGGAAGAGCTTCTGGAGTGCGAGTGTCGGGAGATCATAGAGCGCAAACTGAGCGAAGCCTTTAACGAGCGATTACGAAAGCCGGCGCTTACGCATCCGGCGTAGACCGGCGTCCTGATTCACGTAAAAAGTAGAGAGAGTCGAGATGAGAGGGAAACCGTCATGGCACGAATGACAATTGCCGATTTGACGCACCAGGAACGCACCGTACTTGCCGGTTGCATCGCCCGACTGTTTCGTTCGGGCGAGTTCGCCGATGAGAAAGCGGAGCGAATCAACTCCATCCGAGACCAGCTTGGCTTTCACGAGTTGGACGAGCACCTCGAGCGGTTCAACGAACAAGCTCGGAACGACCGGGATCTCTTGACTATAGCCTCCGAGTTGGAACGCCCTGACGCTCGGAGCTTTATGTACGAGACACTCAAGGCGCTGAGCTTTTCCGACGGCTACCAGAATGAAGCTGAGGAGAGCTTCCTCTCACAGCTACACCAGATATGGTTTGCCCGGTAGCCGAGTTGACCCTGACCGCCGGCTTCTTCCCACGCGCTATCCTTCGGCATCGAGCTGCGTGAAATCCAGAGTCGCGAAGTAATCCTCAACTGTCTCTGCCCGTCGGATCCGGTGGACGCTTCCGTCCGGCCTCCGCAGTAGCTCAGCTGCTCGGAGCTTACCGTTATAGTTGAACCCCATCGCGTGGCCATGGGCGCCGGTGTCATGGATTACTACGTAATCGCCGACCTCGATCTTGGGCAACTTCCGGTCGATGGCAAACTTATCATTGTTCTCGCAGAGGCTCCCGGTGACGTCATACTCCTCGTCCAGCGGCAGGTGCTCTTTCCCCGGAACACTTATGTGATGGTAGGCCCCGTACATACCAGGTCGCATGAGGTCAGCCATCGTAGCGTCAAGCCCAACGAATTGCTTGTAGGTCTGCTTGGTGTGCCGCACTCGACTCACCAAATACCCGTGGGGACCGGTGATGCAACGGCCGTTCTCCATGGCTATGGCAAGGGGATCTAGCTCGCCCTGCACCACGATATCGCCGTACAGCTTCCGAATCCCGTTGCTCACGTACTCGATATCCGCGGGATCTTGATCGGGACGGTACGGGATTCCGATGCCACCACCGAGGTTCACGAGCTCGATTCGGATACCCAGCCGTTCATGGATCTCCGCCGCGAGCTCGAAGACCATCCGGGCGGTTTCGATGAAATAGTCCGGATTCAGCTCGTTGGAAGCCACCATAGTGTGCAACCCAAACCGGCGCACCCCTTTCCGCTGCAGAAGCCGGTAGCCGTCGATCACCTGGTCACGCGTGAAACCGTACTTCGCCTCCTCAGGGCTTCCGATGATGGCGTTTCCCTCGCGAAGCGGCCCGGGGTTGTACCGGATACAGGCAAATTCCGGGATGCCGGCAACGCGCTCCAAAAACGGAATGTGGCTGATGTCGTCCAGGTTGATCCTCGCGCCAACCCGCCGGGCTTCCCGAAACTCTTCTGCCGGCGTATCGTTGGACGTGAAGAACAGCTCCTCCCTGGTTACTCCGATCTGCTCGCAAAGAAGAAGCTCCGGCAACGAGCTGCAATCGAATCCCATTCCTTCCTCATGGAGAACGCGCATCACATGCGGGTTGGGAAGCGCCTTTACCGCAAAATAGTTCCGGTATCCACCCGGCACCCAAGCAAAAGCATTCGAGAAACGACGCGCAGTCTCTCTGATGCGCTCTTCCTCGTAGAAATGAAAGGGGGTAGGAAATCTCTCGACAATCCCATCCACCTCCGGCCGCGAAAGCGGGCACGGCTTCTCCGTCATGGTCCTCACCTCATCTCATTCGAGCCGCTCCATTCGAGCGCTGTTCTGTCATGTGCTAAGCTCAGCACGCCACCGCGCGCCCACAGTGCCGGCTGCGCGCCGAATCCAACCCAGGCAAGCTTAGTCCCCGGCAAGCCCAGCCGAGGCCTGAGCCTGCCACGTATGAGGCTGCCGGGGCAACGGGTAGCGCGCCGCAGTTCGCGACTAGCCCGGGTCAATATGCAAGCACACTCTGCAACCAGCGCTCGGCCTCGGACACATCGATCCCCTTACGCCGTGCGTAATCTTGCACCTGATCTTTGGCCAGCTTCCCGACCGAGAAGTACTTGCTGTCCGGATGCGCGTACATGAACGCGCTCACGCTTGCCGGCGGAACCATCATGCAACTCTCGGTCAACCTTACGCCGATCCGCTGGTCGGGTTGCAACAGCTCCCACAGCAGCTGCTTCTCCGTGTGATCCGGGCAGGGCGGGTACCCCGGCGCAGGCCGAATGCCCTGGTACCGGATATGGAGGAGATCCTCCGGACTGAGATTCTCATCCGGCGCGTATCCCCAGAGCTCCTTCCGGACCCGCTCGTGCAGACACTCGGCAAAGGCTTCCGCCAATCGATCCGCCAGCACTTTCGCCATGATGCTCTGGTAGTCGTCCTGCTGTCGTTCAAACTCCTGTACTATCGCATCCAACCCCAAGCCGGCAGTGTCGGCAAACGCACCGATGTAATCCGCGACGCCCGTGCCTTTCGGCGCGATGTAGTCCGAGAGACTGAGGTAGTACGGCGTATCCGTCTTCTGCT
>PWGF01000121.1 GCA_003554375.1 Spirochaetaceae bacterium | reverse complement strand
GCGCCCGCCATTAACCATAAAAAAACGGTATGCCTGGACGTCAGCGAGCATACCGTTTAACGAAATACAGCGATTGCATCCGTCATCCCCTAGTATCGTCAACCAGACACGCGAGCTTGAGCCAGGACCGACCTAAGATTCTTTCAATTGCTATCGAGCCTTGCCTTGCGTAGCCGATTCAAGGCGGTCCCGATCTCCTTGCGGTGGAAGCGGGCGGATTGAACAAGCTCCGCATAGAAGGCCCGGGAGCCCGACAACGGGTCGTCGCTGCTCCCGAGCGCTTCACGGATGTTCTGAAGGAAGAAGCCGGCTACGTCGCGGTGCGGCACTGCCCGGATCCTACGGTCGAGATCGTCCAGTTTCGCACGCAGCTCAGGCTGGAGTTCGTCGGTTCGGAGTAGCTCCGTTGCTCGTTCGGCAAGTTGCTCGAGTTGTGTCAATTCCTTACTGAGAAGCTCAAGCTGCTGAGCGATCAGGGGGGCGCGGTCCGGCGTCGGCCGGCGAACGGCCGCTCGGATGCGTTCCCGGACGCGCTTAGCCCGGGAAGGATGGGCCAGAATAGCATCGAGCGATGCATAAGGGATGTTCCTCAACGCCACGCCGGTCGATGAGAGGTTGTAGGTCGGCGGGTGGGAATCGAGCCCGGCTTGGCGCTCGAACCAGTCGATGTACACCCGCATCCGCTCATCGCTGCGAACGGTTCCGCCGGAATTGTCCGGCAGCGATCGTTTTGTCGCTTGGTTGAGGTAAGTGAACGCCATCTGTTCCGCCGGAGACAGGCGGTCGCCGTAGGTAAGTGCTCGTTCTTCAAAAAAGCTACCCCTGAAGTGAGTGGCGTTCCCCGGGAAGCCCAGATCCAGACCAGCCATGTAGATTGGACTTGCCCCCAGTTGGCGAGCGAAGTCCCATGCGGTGGTCGCTACCGATCCCCCGGTCCCGACCACGCCGAAGTGCCCTGCAGCAGACTCGAGGAAGCGGCCCAAGGGGAAGAGTGAGCTGCAGAAGAAAAGAGGGCCTCCGAGTGTTCGAAACACACGCGGGTATGTCGAGGACTCAGATATGACCGCTGTCTCCGGCGCATGAACCCAGTCTAAATGGCGGGAGTTCCAGTACTGAGGGTCAACCACGACAACGAAGTCCGGCTGTACTCCGGCTCGAACAAGCGCCTTGAGGCTGGTGTCAACGGCAATCACTATGCACCGTTCCGCAAGTCCTGGGAGCTCGCCTAAGAAGCGGTCCAGGCTGGGGCCCCCGGCTGCAACCAGCGCCGGCATGCCCTCCGCAATGTTGAACAGGTCTGATACGGGCTTCGCAGTCCGGAGCAGGCCGGCATTGCGCGTCAGATTTCGGATCCACCGCCTGCCGAACCGTTGGAGTGTGTTCCGGTTAACGTCGGCACGGGCGGTTGCGGCCACGCAAGCCTGCTGGAGCCGATCGAACGTCTCCGGTTCCTGGGCGACGAGTGTCCGGTTCGGAAGGATGCGAAGCTCAGCGGCGCCTATGCCTTCCAAGGCTTGAGCGACGTGTTCCGGCGGGGTTCCGACAAACAGGTACAGTTCCGGGGATTCAATGAGTGCTCGCATATCGCGGCAACCCAGGGCTACTAGAAACCGCGCGGGGCTCGGTTCATACACCACTATCCGGGGGGTGTTCCTGAGCCTGGCGACACACTCCGGTACATACCCCAAGCCGAAGCCAAGGCACACTACTGCTCGTGCTTGGGCAACCTTCTGCGCTTCAGCAAGACGTTGTGCTTCGCGCCAAGGACGCCTGGGGCTGTGGACGTACCGGGATCCGACGCGGGCGGTGAGGACGCCATCATGTTCGATAATCTCCAAGTCCGCGTAGGTCTGCCGGTCGCTTCGGAGAAGCTCCCGGAGACCAGCCGACGTACGAGGGTCGATCGACTCGATAGCGGCGAGGTTGATCTCCAGATAGGCGTCTCGGTCACGCGTCGTCTGCGTCATAGCATCGACCTGAAGGACACCGGCAGGCTTGCCCGCATGTGCCGCATGCTGAGTGCTCGGCGAGCCGTTGAGCAGTTGCGGTTCCGGCCGGGGAGCTCCATGGCATCTATTCCAGGCGGAAGCGAAGGGTTAGCGGATCATCGGAGATCGGAGTTCCCGGAGCCGGGTCCTGCTCAACAACCCAGCCTGATCCGACCATCTCGATCGAAACGTCCTCCTCTTCGAAGAGCTCCAAGAGCGCGCGTTTCGGCAATCCTCTGTAGTCCGGGACCGTGTTTCCTGACTCCGGCAAATCCGAGCGCTCGAGAACAACCTGGTCCGCTAGCTCGAGCGTTTCTTGACCTTGCCGAGGCATGCCGCGGTATGGGATGAGGAACTCTGCCACTTCACGGACAAGCGGTGCCGCGACACGCTCGCCCCAAATCGAACGAGCTTGGGGACGCTCAACCAGTGCATAAACGATTATCTCCGGATCATCAGCCGGGAAGAGACCGATTGTCGATCCCATGAACTTGCTGGCCGAATACTGAAATGCGCTGCCGTCGAACCACTCTGCAGTACCCGTCTTCGCCGCCATGTCCATGCCTTCGACGGCGGCCCGACGAGCAGTCCCGTCGCCTTCGGTCGCGCTCCGCATGAAGTCGAGCATCGTATTGGCCACGCCCGGGCTGACGGCTTCCCGAACGGGTTCCCGTTCCGCTTCGGAGATAATCTCTCCATCCGGGGTGAGTATGCGCCGTACGAGCTGCGGCCGCAACAGCACTCCTTCGTTGGCGAACACGGTTGCGGCTGCAGCCATCTGAAGTGCTGTCACGCCGATTTCCTGGCCCATCGCGATCGTAGGTTTCGAGCGGTACGACCAGCTCTCAGGCGGCCTGAGCGAGCCCGGCGATTCCCCCGCAAGCTCTATCCCCGTGCGCTCGCCGAAACCGAACAGCTTAAGCATCTGGTAGAATGACTCATCCCCTACGCCTTCCGATGCATAGGCTGTACCGACATTGCTGGACCGTCTGATGATGTCGCGTGCATCGAGGGCCCCGTAGTTGGCGATGTCCGTAATGGGCGGCGCGTCTCCCCAGGAGTTCGGTTGATAACGGCCATCCGTCTCGAACACGTCGTGCGGCCCGATGGCTCCTAACTCGAGGAATGCAGCGATACTGAAGATCTTGAATGCGCTGCCGGGCTCGTACATCATTCGCGCCGGGCGATTAGTTCCGACTTCGGCAGAAGCGCCGGCGAAGTTGTTCGGGTCAAACGCCGGGGCGGATGAGTAAGCGAGCATTTGCCCGGTCTTTGCCTCCATAACCAGAATTGTCACCGACTCTGCATCTTCGCGTTCCAGACTCTCTCGAGTCAGCTGATCGGTGAAACGCTGGATGTTTGTGTCAATCGTCAGTACGACCTGGTCGCCGTATGCAGTAGCCCCGCGCACGTTATCCTCGTTGGGAGCAAGGTGATTATCCAAAGCATACTCGATGCCGTCGAGCCCGACGTTGTCCGTCCCTACAAACCCAAGCACGTGGGAAGCCAGCTTTCGCTCCGGGTATGTTCGGCCGTAGTCCGACTGCACGGCGATTCCGGGAAGCTCGCCATCGTCTACTCGTGTTTCGATACCTTCCACTTCTTCCGGCGCAAGACCGCGTTGGATGTAGGTGAACCCGTCCGTTGTACGTAACCGTTCTTCAACTGCCGCGCGGTCGAGTTTTAACGCCGCGGCTATCTCCCCTGCAGTACGCTGCGGATCTCGCACATGAGGAGTCCACGCGGTCACAGCCTTGAGCTCGGTCTGGAGTGCAAGAATATTACCGTTACGGTCCAGAATGGCTCCGCGTTCAGGGCGAGGACGTCTCGCTCTTGCGGAATCGCCCGAAGCGCCCGGTAGCATCAGGCTTACGTACTGGATCAAGACGAGAAGAAAAGCGGCAGCCGAGAGTCCGACGACAATGGCGAAGCGGCGTTTGAGTTTCTGATTTCCCATAGTCTGCCCTTCTGATTGTCGGAATCTTTCCATGGATACGTCAGAACTCGATACTTCAGAATTCGGTCTTCAGAGCTCGATCCGCCGGAATACTCTGCCACGAACGGAGTCGATCGGGACTAGGCCATAATCACGGGAGTCGAACGATGCTCGCTGATTATCGCCGAGCACGAAGAGTTGCCCCTCGGGTATAGTCGCAGTGCGTGACAGCTCGCTGTAGGCTGCTACGGAAACCACATATGTTCGGTCCGAAACCGAAACAGCCCCGTTGAGCTTCCGAACGGGATCCCCCGGAATGCCGACGACACGCTTCACCGCCGGTCTTCCTCCCTGGGGTGTATTGAAGACAATAGCTTCTCCTCTTTGGGGAAGTGCCCAACGGGTGAGTTGGGCACTTGAGAACGGTACATGGAGCGCGTAAGCCGCTCGGTTGACGATCAGCACTGATCCATCATCGAACTCCGGCTCCATGGATGTTCCCTCCACTCGATATAGCTCAAGCGCAAATGCACGAATGCCGGCCAACAGTAACACGCACAGAGTCACGCTCCATATCAGGCGAGCTCGCTGTTGTTTTCGCCCTGCATTTGGTAATTCGGACGGCGCGCTGGATATACACATTTGACCGAGTATCGAGGCTACTATAATATGCCCCACGCTTCTTGTCGATATGCAACACTAGGATGGATAGCGTCATCGCACAGCAGCGAGTCAACGATCGTTCCAAGCCCGGAGGGAGAGTCTTCCGGCCTGGCTTCTTTTCGTCTGCGGCGAATCACGGAGTCGCCTCGCCGGGCAAGACCGGAAGTGAAGCTGGGTCTTACGTACTGAAGCGGGTACCGCAGGAACAGAAGAAGAGGAAGACGCGTCGGGGAAGCTCCGGTCCGTCAGATCCCGTTTCTCCTTCGCGAAAGCCGGGGAATTCGCCGAAACCGGGGAAGCCTCCAAATCGGGCTCGCAGCGTGCGCCGGTGGTTACGCACTTCCCGGATCGGCTCGCGAGTAGCCCAATGGGTTGTCGGATCGCGAAGGATTCTTGGTCGCTGGCCTCGGAGTGCTGTTGTTCGACTCTCCGGAGCATGGAGTCGTCTCACCCCATGGAAGGGCGAAGGAGATTCGCCACATGACTCTCGCTCCAGTATCCGGGCACTGCCGTCAATACGAAGTAACGGGAAAGACTATGTAGGTGCCACGGCCCATTCCGGTCTTCTGGCAACGGCACGTCAGATCGGCAGGCCGGTCAAGAGGCGGCGACTTGTGCTACGGTTTCGTGATGCTGTTGGGGCGCGCCTGGCGCGAAATCCGGCTCCCAAGACGATGGCATTCGCCTCAGGGGCTATGCTGTTTGTGCTGGTAGGTCTTTGGCTGCCTCAGGTGGAGCCGGTCAGTCGGTTGATCAACCGGGATTCTTTCCCTCCTGTTACCGGGCTTTCGATTGCCCCATCTCCGGAAGGCATATGGGAAGGGAAAGAGCTCGTCTCTCAATCGTTCCGGGAAGCCGATGCGGGCGGACACGTCTCCGAATCAGCCCAAGACTTAGATATCGAGCGGTTTCAACAGCTCTCGTTCACCGAACACACGGTTAGTGCGGGGGAGACGATCACAGGGATCGCTCAACAGCACGGCATTCGGATGGACACGCTGGTCAGCTTCAACCAGATCAGCGACAGCCGCAGGGTTCAGATCGGGACCGAGTTCAAGGTTCCCAGCCGTGATGGTCTTCGGCACATCGTGGAGCGAGGTGACACCCTTGAGGGGGTGGCCTCGGAGTATGGAGTCGAGGTCAACGACATTCTCGATGCCAATGACCTCAGTACGGATACGTTGTCGCCCGGTCAAGAACTCTTCGTCCCCGGCGCCACAATGGATCCGGGCGAGTTGCGAATCATACTCGGGGAGGCGTTCGTCTATCCTGTTCGCGGCCGGCTGACCTCCGGCTTCGGCTATCGTAACGATCCGTTCACCGGGCGTCGTTCGTTCCACAACGGGGTGGACTGGGCGGCGCCGGTCGGCACGCCGGTAGGTGCTGCGATGGCCGGACGCGTTGTCGATACGGGGCGAAACTCGGTATACGGGCGCTATGTGGTGATCCAACACCCTCGGGGATATCAGACGCTGTACGCCCACCTCAGCCAGATAATCGTTCAGACAAATCAGCGGGTGGGACAGCGCCAACGGATCGGAAGGGTAGGCAACACCGGCCGGAGCACCGGGCCTCATCTGCATTTTTCCATATTCCGGAACGGGCAACCGATCAATCCGCTCCGGGAGCTCCACTAGTTCACGAGCTCCACTGATGGGGGAGCTCCACCGGTGGAGGGCGACGGGCTCAGGGAGCGTGTAGGGCTGCCGCCGTCGGCGCCCCCTTGCCGTCGTCCTTGGCACGCGCTCAGGGAGCGCGTGGAGCTGCCTCTGAGCCCGCGGCCATCGACTACGTTGCCCCGTGACAGTGCTTATACTTCTTACCGCTGCCACACGGGCACGGGTCGTTTCGACCGACTTTTGGCATTGAGCGCACTACTTGCGCAGGCTTCTGGGAGGTGCGGGTGCGGCTCGCGGTTGCTGTTGCCGATGTCCCCGTTCCGGTTCCCGCGCCGGCGAAGCTTCCCATGCGGCTGTGTTGCGCTTCACCCTGCTGTCTGGCAGCTGCCTGTTCCGGAAGCTGCTGGAATGTCTCGGCGTCCACTAGGAAGAATTTCCGCGCGATAGCCAGACGAATGTCGTAGAGGAGCTCGTCGAAGATACTGAATCCTTCCAGCTTGTATTCCAGAAGAGGGTTCTTCTGCCCGTACTGGCGGAGGTGGACCGCTTCCCGAAGCGCTTCGAGATTCTCCAGGTGATCGCGCCAGCGGCGATCGATGTTCCGTATGTACTCCGAACGGATGGCTAGGTTGAAGAGCTTCCAGCCCGCAGCCTGCTCCTTCTCCGCAAGCTCTCGAGCCATCTCGTCCAGGATGGCTTCACGCACACTGTCCGGGGGAAGCTGCTCCAGCTCGTCGGAGTTGGGCGGCGAGAAGTAGACCCTCTCCTTGAGGAGCCGCAACACTTCGGCCGCCGTATCGGATTCGCGCTCGACTTTCGCTTGCGCCTCCTCCAGACACTCGTTCAGTACATCGCGGGAAGTACTGATAATACGGTCCTTCAAGTTGGTGTCTTTGAGAATTTCGTCTCGCTGCTGGTAGATGAACTTTCGTTGTTCGTTCAGTACGTCATCGTACTCAAGCAGGTGTTTGCGGATCTCGAAGTTACGCTCTTCGACCTTCTTCTGGGCACGCTCGATGCTCTTGTTGATCATCGGGCTGTTGATTGGCTCGCCCGGCCGCATGCCGACTCGGGACATAAGACTCTTCATGTTGGTCCGGCTCCCGCCGAACAGCCGCATGAGGTCGTCATCCATGCTGATGAAGAAAAGGCTTTTCCCGGGGTCACCTTGTCGTCCGCTTCTGCCTCGGAGCTGATTGTCGATCCGTCGGCTTTCGTGGCGTTCGGTTCCGAGGACGTACAGGCCGCCCAGTCGCTTCACCTCTTCATAGTCATCCAGCCATCGCTGATACTCTTCGCGGACCGCCTGGTTATACTCTTCCTGGTCCGCTTCAGTACCAACGCGACGGCGCGCGCGGTGCTCAGGGTTCCCTCCGAGCTTGATGTCCGTGCCGCGGCCCGCCATATTCGTCGCGATCGTCACCGCGCCCTTGGCGCCTGCTTCCGCTATGATGAGAGCTTCGCGAGCATGGTTCTTCGCGTTTAGCACCTCGTGCTTGATTCCGCGCGAAGTCAGTACTTGTGAGAGTCGTTCCGAACGTTCCACGCTTGCGGTGCCTATCAGCATTGGTTGGCCGCGGTCGTTCACTTCGCGGATCTCTTCGGAGATTGCCTGATACTTGTCGTCTTCTTGGAGATAGATAAGATCATCGAGATCGTCCCTTGCTACCGGCTGATTGGTGGGGATGACGACGACTTCAAGGCCGTAGATCTTCCCGAACTCCTTCTCTTCCGTCTCAGCGGTCCCAGTCATTCCCGATAGCTTGTTGTACATACGGAAGAAATTCTGGAAGGTGATGCTTGCGAGGGTGCGATTGCGTTGCTTGACCTGAATCCCTTCTTTGGCTTCGATCGCCTGGTGCAGGCCGTCGGAGAAACGGCGGCCGTAGAGGATTCGTCCGGTGAACTCGTCGACGATCTGCACCGTTCCTTCTTTTACTACGTATTCTTTGTCTCGCCGATAGAGCTGGTGCGCTTTCACAGCCTGTGTTGCGTAGTGGATGAGCCCGAAGTTCTCGTTAGCGAAGAGAGACCCCTGAATCGTTTTGTTCCGTTGGAGCAGCTTCTCCAGGTGGTTCAGACCTTGATCCGTGAACGATACGCGCTTGGATTTCTCGTCCAGCTTGTAATCACCGATGGGTTCCTCCGGGTAGTCTCCGGTTTCGGGGTCCTTCTCACACTCGACGAGCTCTCCGACCACCCGGTTGATGTCGCGGAACTTCTGGGTATCGTCCTCCGCGGCTCCACTTATGATGAGAGGCGTACGTGCTTCGTCGATCAAGATGGAATCGATCTCGTCGACGATGCAGAAATGGTGACCTCGTTGAACCTTGTCGGAGATGCTGTAGGCCATGTTGTCGCGGAGGTAATCGAAACCGAACTCGTTATTGGTTCCGTACGTGATGTCGCACTGGTAGGCTTGCTTGCGCCGGTCATGGTCCATCTGAGCAGCGATTGCCCCGACAGTGACGCCCAGGAACCCGAATACGGGGCCCATCCACGCCGCATCGCGCTGAGCAAGGTAGTCATTGACGGTGACAATGTGAACGGCGTTGCCCGCGACCGTATTGAGATACGCCGCGGTGACGGAGGAGACGGTCTTCCCTTCCCCCGTCTTCATCTCCATGATCTTTCCCTGATGGAGAACGATGCCGCCCAGGAGCTGTACGTCATAGAGCCGCTCGCCCAGTATCCGGCGTGCGGCCTCCCGCACGAGGGCGAACGCCTCCGGCAGTATATCGTCCAGAGTCTCGCCCTCTTGCACTCTATTCCGGAGCTTCTCGGTCTGTCGGGGGAACTCCTCCTCGGGCAGGGACATGGCCCATGGCTCCCGGGCATTGATTTCGTGGAGGATAGGGAGGAGCTTCTTCAGATCGTGCTCGTGCTTCGAGCCGAAGAGAAGCTCGATGATGCGGTTCAGTAGCATGACGCAACTCTATCGGTTCCCGGCGCGGGCGGTCAAGATTGACAGGAAGACGCTCCGGGGGATACCATCAGCGTCACTGTTGCTGGGGGCCGGCTTGGAGCCGGCACGGTTCGGATAGAAATCGCTGACGGAACGAGCCTCTGCGGCCGGTTGGGTGCTTGCCCGTTCTTGTGAAAGTTGTGCATCGGAGCTTGGTGACCGTTTAGTACTCGTAGGATTATGTCATAGGTTATCGTCAAGGTGAGACTACCGCACCCCCGATCCTGCATACCTGTCTCTTCTCGTGGGCCGAGGACAGCTATTCGCTTCCTAACCGTTCCGTATGCTCCGACTGGAGATTCGGCCGGAACTAATCCGGAAGGCGAAAGGCCTTCTCGCCCGCCTTCGTGGCGGAGAGCGCGCACTAGAATGGCAGCTTTGCGCCTTGGAATCCTGGGGATAGCCGTGATGGCTGGTCTGGCGGGGTGTGCCGACGACGGAGGTTTCCAGAGAGAGACCCTCTTCGAGCTCGAAGTGGGCATGTTGGACCAGGAGATGAACCTGTTCCAGCAGGCGTTCCAGAGTGGCCGTTTTGCGAATCGAATGACCGTGCGAGACGGAAGCGTATACATTGCCAACGGCAACGGCAACAAGGTAATGACGTTTACCGGACGCGGAGATCTAGTGCGACTAGTCTATGATCCTGAGCGCAATCCGGTTCCGGTGCGTTTGGGGAGCCCGGAGGAGGGGGCTACTCGCGGCGCTGTGCCGTACGCGTTCCGAGAGATAGGCGAGATAGCCGTGACACCGGAACACAACCTCTATGTTGCGGACCGAGTTGAGTCGGACCGGGCGTTTTCCGACGACGATCTTGGAGTCCGGGCGCTGCGGGTTATTCGCCGGTTCGACGAGACAGGACAGTATCGGGAATATCTGGGACGGGAAGGGATCGGAGGGACTCCGTTTACGAATATCGAGTCGTTGACTGCGGTAAACGGGGAGCTTGTTGTGGTCGCCCGGACTGCGGAGGGAAGAAAGGTGTACTGGTATGATCGGGAGAACAGACCGGTATACCAGGTTGAGCTGGAGCCGGGGGTGCTTCCGGAACCTCCTCAGGTAGACGGGAGGCAGACGTCTGGGGAGCTTTCGCGCGTGTATCCTGACCCCCAAAAGGATCTTCTCTACATCAGTGCGGTATATTACCCGGAAGCAGAGGGCGCAGGATCGGTCGAGGATCCGAAAGGAAGGGTCTACGTCCTGGATCTAGAACAGGGAGAGTATACTGATTCTATCGAAGTGCCCCGCGAAGAGTTCGATATCGACAACTCACCGGATACTCGTTCGATCGAGAAAGGTGGAGAGCGGGTGACAGTACCCAGGTTCCTGGGAGTGGGGCCGGAGGGTAACCTCTTTTTCCTCGGTTTTCGCGACCAGCACTCCGCTCGCCTTGTGATCCGGGATGCGTCGGGTCAGGTCGTCGAGCGTAGGAGTCTGGAGTTAGGCGGCGATCGGCTGGTAGATTTGGACTTCACTGTTTCGCCGGAAGGAGCCCTGTACGCGCTCATCGCTCGCGAGGACGGCGTTGAAGTGGCGTGGTGGCGCACCGACCGCGTCTTGCGGTGAGTGTCGCCAAACAACCAGGGTGTAGGGACAGTGAGTGGGTTCAGCGAGAGGACATGCAGATGAGGCGGCTTGTTACATCCTTGGAGATGGGGGAACTCGATAGCTTCGCGCAGTCCGAGTACGGTTATCCCCAGCCCGTGCTAATGGAAAATGCCGGGCGGTCCGGATGGGAGGCGCTTGCGGGACGCCTCGGCAAGGACGCCGCGCTCGTGTTCGTCGCCGGCAAGGGCAACAACGGCGGGGACGCGCTGGTGATGGCACGTCATGCAAGGGCCTCCGGTGCGCGGAAGATGCACGTCATCACGGTAGGAGCGGAAGAGACCGAAGTGTGCCGAGCTCAGTGCCAAATGCTTCGCTCCTTTGGAATCGAGCCGGTAGAGTGGAAAGAGAAGCGCCGCGAAGCCGAGCGTTGTCTGGAGGAAGCGGATGTGATTGTGGACGGGCTCCTTGGCACGGGGGCTCGCGGGGTGCCGAGATCGCCGTACGACACGGTGATCGCTGCCGTGCGAGCGGCGCGACGGCGAGGTGCAACCGTCTGCGCCGTGGACATACCGAGCGGTCTTGGAGCTGTCTTCGGCGCGACCGATACGGATGGGGCACGAGCGGCGGGCGAACAATCAGTAGAGGCCGACCTGACGCTGGTGATGGAACTCCCAAAGTACGAGCTTCTGCCTCAGCCCGTTCGGCATTTCGTCGGGACGATGGTGTTCTGCTCGGTCGGGTTTCCGCCTCCCGTTATTGAAGCTGGGCCGCAGCACGTCGCGTATCTCGAGCGGGATGACCTGAGCGTTTTGGTTCCTCCGCTCTCCAGAACCGCACACAAGGGGCGCCGCGGGCACGTTGCAGTCTTAGCGGGGGCGCCGAGCACCGCCGGCGCTGCCGGGTTGGTTTCTACAGGCGCTGTCCGGGCGCGCGCCGGCCTTGTGAGTCTGCTGTGCGACGGTGAGGTCGCTACTCGGCTCGATCTTCACGGCGACGGTGTTATGGTTCGCACAGTGAGCCGAGCCGTGCAGGGCAATGCGGAGGACATTCTCTTAGCTGGGGGACTTGTCCCCGAGCGGATTCGGTCGGCGGTACTCGGTTCGGGCTGGGGGACGGACTCCGATCGGGCAGCGGTTCTGAGCGCCTTTCTCCGTTGGGACCGACCGCTCGTCCTGGACGCAGACGGAATCAACCTCATTGCGGCGGATGCGGAGCTCCGAGATCTCACCGTGTCCCGTGTATCGCCTACCGTCCTGACACCGCATGCCGGGGAGGCTGCGCGGCTGCTCGGAGATGACCCTTACACGGTCGTCCGGGATCCTCTGGCCGCGGCTCGGCGCATAGCTGCACGGTTCGGCGTAGTATGTGTAGTGAAGAGCTCTCTAACGGCCGTTGCCGAGTACCGCGGCGGAGCCGCTGTCTGGGACGGCGCGTCGCCGGCGTTGGGCGTCGGGGGAAGTGGAGATGTGCTTGCCGGGGCGATCGGAGGACTGCTTGGGAACGGAATCGCTGCGATGCCCGCGGCCAAAGGCGGAGTCTTGGCGCACGGGCTTGCCGGTCTACGGGCGGCTAAGCAGTGCGGATACTGTACGCCCGGGGAGATCGCGCTCGAGCTTGGACGAGTTTTTGGGGAATGCACCGACTACGCCGAAGGGTGATATAATCGAAGCTAGACATGGGTAGTCGCCGGGGATACAGACAGGAAGTGCGTTTCGTCGACTCGGACTCGCCGTCGCCTAAGGAGCTACATTTCCACTATCGGGCTGAGGAACGAGAGCAAACGCGCCGTCGCGAACGCCCCGGCACCCGTGGAGGGGTGCTTCGGGGCAATCGCTCGTTGACGATTCTGCTGATCGATGTTGTGTTGGTTCTCCTTCTGTTTGGAGTCTGGTATTTCGTTCTCCGTGAGGACCCGTGGCGCGGATCTTTGGTAGGATCCGAAGCCCGTCTGGAGCTTCGTCGTCAGGAAGACTACCTTGTTGCCCGTCTGGAAGTAGAAGGGACGTCGGAGGCGATCGGTGGGCGCCATCTCGAGGCCCGGTTCGTAGCCTCTCGCGACGGTAAGCCTATCGACGCGGTCAGCTATACCGAGGTTACGCCCGAGGAAGGACGTAGGCGTATCTTCCGTGCGGAGCTGTCCCGGAAGGCGGATAGAGTGGATGTCGAGCTTTCCGGACCCGACAAATCGATCAAGCTGTGGCGGCGGCCCCCTTCCTAACGCCGCCTCTTACCGAGTTCCGCCTCCGTTTAGAAGTCCGGCGCCTTCCGGACCCCGCCTCCGTTCAAACGTCTTCCGCCTCACCTAACTGCGTTTGTTCTGTAAGCGCGAGTTGACGCCGTGGACCTATTGGAGTATGTTCGGACGTGCTCGGGAGGTGCCATGTATCAATTCTACTTTCTGGTGATTGTGCTCAATCTGCTTGCGGGCACGGCACTGGCGTTTGACTCGCTGGACCAAAGGGTGCGTGTGAGTACCTTCTTCAACCCTGAGCTCTTCCAGCGTGCCAAGTTCCGCTTCGGGCTAGGTGTGGCAACATTCGTGGCAGCCTTCTTCAAACTCTGGAGCGTCACGCATGGAGATTGGTACATTCTTGGTGATTTCTTTCCTGCCATTGCCGGTTTGGTAGCTGGGTTCACTCTCATGCTTGAGTATTATCGCGATAGACGGGGAGAGGAAACGCGGGCGCTGCAGCGGTTGGACCGCCTCTTTCTTGCGCCCCGATCTGTGTACGGGGGCATCTCTATTCTCTCGGCTATACTGCATTTTCTCCTTCATAGCGTGCTGTTTCTCTGAATCTGACTCTGATTGGAAGTGTCATATCTTGGAAGGTAAGTCCCGACGGGGAGTGAGCTTATGGCCCAACCGCATGATCCGCTGTCAGCATCCCATCAGCAATCCGTGGCGGTCTCGGCTGAACATGATCCTTCCGTTTCCCCCGACGAGCGGCTGCAGGAAACCGTCTCCGTTGCTGGGGTGGCGGCGCGGAACGGACGATTCCTGCTGGGGCGTCGAAAGCCGGGCGGGAGTCAAGGAGGGCGTTGGGAGTTCATTGGCGGCAAGGTAGGCGTCAGAGAACGGCCGGCCCACGCGTTGGTCCGCGAGTTTATGGAGGAACTCCGCGTGTCGATTGAGGTTGGCCCGCTCTTCTATCGAGGTAGCTTCAGGAACAAGGACGTTCACTTCACGCTGCAGGTGTACCAGGTTACGCTACTGGATGAGGAGATGCTTCTGTCGGAGCATGACGAGGTCGGGTGGTTCACCGTGGATGAGATGCTCGATATGGAGCTGTCCGACAGCGATTACGGAGTGGTCGAGTATCTGCAGTTTCATGACCAGGACGAGTGGGTATAGCTCCGGAGCCAACGGGAGAAGGGGCCCGGAGCCTAATGAGCAGAAGAGCCGGCCGCCCCCAGGGGACGGTTGCCGGTTACTGGTGGAGGCTCAGAGTGCTGCGCCATCCGGAACTACGCCTCCTTTGGGGATGATGATTATCCCGTCGCGCACGAAGTGGTGCTCGAAATCCCCGTCCGTGTAGGAGTCGTTGGCGTAACCGATCTGGACACCGTTCCCCACGCGGGCGTTCTTATCGATGATCGCGTTCCGGATCTTTGTGTTCCGGCCGATGCCGAGATCCGGTATCTTCCGACGGCGGTTGTCGGCCTTCTGGCGATCGGTTTCGTAGTAATCGGCTCCCATAAGCACTACCCCATCCAGCTCGGAGCCGGATTCGATGAATGTTCGGATCCCGACAATAGAGCCGGAGAGTGTGCTGTCGGTGATAACGCAACCGTCCGCAGCCAGAGTATTGGAAATCCGGCATGAGTTGAACTTACTCGCCGGTAGGTCTCGGCGCCGTGTGTAGATCGGCATCTGCTCATCGTAGAAGTTGAAGGCCGGGTTGATGTCGGCGAGATCCAGGTTCGTCTCGTAGAAATTGCGAATGGTCCCGATGTCTTCCCAGAAGCCGTCGAACACATACGCATAGACGCCGCCGTGATCGATGGCCCGTGGGATGATCTCCTTGCCGAAATCGGTCATGCTGTTATCAAGCGCAGTCTCCATGCGCTCGGCGCTGAAGATGTAGATCCCCATCGAGGCTAGATATATGCGACCTGTTTCCTTCATCTGCGGCGGAATGCCCTCTCGCTCCGTAACTCCAAGATGTGATATGTCCCGTTCCAAGGGCGGCTTTTCGACGAACTCCGTTATGCGGTGTCTCGAATCGATATCCAATATGCCTAGGTCAGCGGCAACCTCTCGTGTTACCGGCGTACAAGCCACCGTGATCTCGGCTCCCGACTCTATGTGTTGCTCGTACATCTTACGAAGGTCCATTCGATAGAGTTGGTCTCCCGATAGAATGACATAGTGTGACGGCTGTTGCGTTCTGAAGTGTTGGAGGTTTTTGCGGACCGCATCCGCTGTCCCTTCGTACCAACTCGAGTTGGAGTACGTCTGTTCGGCAGCCAGAATTTCCACGAATCCGGGACTGAACTGATCGAATATGTAGGTGCTCGCAAGGTGCAGATGGAGGGAAGCGGAGTTGAACTGCGTGAGTACGTACATCTGCCGGAAGCCGGAGTTAATGCTATTGGAGATCGGTATATCGACGATTCGATACTTCGCACCGAAGGGAACGGCGGGTTTGGCACGCTCTTTGGTAAGGGGATAGAGCCGCGCTCCTTTTCCGCCGCCGAGAATAATCGAGATCACGTTCGACACACCGATCACCTCCGAAGACGCTACGATCCGTATGAGCGCTACATAGCGGGATGAGCGCCTGTTGAATTCCTGCGGAAACTAGTGCCGTCGTTGTCGACTTCTCCGGTTTCTGTCGCAGCTCGGCGGGTACCGGTCCGCGTATGGTGATACGGATCGTAGCGTC
>PWGF01000306.1 GCA_003554375.1 Spirochaetaceae bacterium | reverse complement strand
CGGGAACTCTTGCTCGGAGCGGGGTTCTTACCGGTATCGTTCGGGCCGGGGATACTGAGAACGGAGATAGCGGCTCAGTGGGCTCTCTGTATTGCAGCGGCGTGCTTGGGGGAGAGCTCCCCCGGGGTCTATGAGGGCCGGAGGTAGGCTTCCGGTCCGGTGCCTGACTGAGCGCCTGCTCCGTAGGAGCGGAAGCGTCGTTGCAGGAGCTTCCCGCACACGGCGTTGCACGTGCCACTGCCCCGTACCGGTCGCGGCGTCTGACGAGCGGAACGCTCTGAAGCGACGCGTCTGACGAGCCGACGGCTTTGAGCCGAACCGTTCTCCCGAAGCAACCCAAAAGGGATGTCTTTGCGGTGTCGGGTGGTGCTTGTTTCTCCCTTGCGGGAGGTGGAAGTTCACGTGCGAGCTTGTTAGACAAGCTCCCCGTTTTTCGCCTACCATGGCATATGGTGTCGGAGCAACCTCCTTTCGGCGGAGAGGTTTTTCTCACCGGAATCAAAGGATCCGGGATGACTGCCCTGGCGGAAGTGCTTGTCGCGATGGGCTGTCGTGTGCGCGGGAGCGATACGGCGGAAGTCTTCTACACGGACGCGGTGCTCCGTACGCTGGGGATCCGGTACATCGAAGAGTTCACGGCGGCGAATGTGGACGCCGGGTATACCGCCCTCATCTATTCGGCTGCATATGATCCGGACACGCATCCGGAGCTGGTGCGGGCACGTGAGCTGGGGATACCGCGCTATACCTACGCGGAGGCCCTCGGAGAGCTCAGCCGCGAGCGGGACGCTACCGGGATTGCGGGGGTGCACGGCAAGAGTACGTTGACGAGCCTGCTTGGGGTCATCTGTCGTGAACTTGAGCTACCGATTACGACGGTAGTAGGGAGCAAGGTTCCGCAGTTCGGGAATACGGCTGCGTGGGTAGGCGGCGCCGAGGCACTGGTTGCTGAGACCTGCGAGTATCGCCGGCACTTCCTCTCATTTCATCCGGATCGCATCGTGGTCACAAGTATCGAGGCGGATCATCTGGACTACTATCGAGACGCGAACGACGTGGCGGAGGCGTTTTTCGAGTACGCGCTCCGGCTTCCTCGCGGCGGACTCCTGATCTTCTGTGCGGACGATACCGGCGCAGCGGAGCTGGGTGAGCGCGTCGCGCGCGAGCGGCCCGACGTACGGCTGTTACCGTACGGGATAGAGGCCGCGGGGCACTTCGGGGTCACCGAGGTCCGCGAGGAACCGGGCGTCGTTTTGTTCCGCCTCCGGGGATGGGACGCGCCGTTCCGACTCCATATCCCCGGAGCGCATAATGCGATGAACGCTACCGCGAGTGTAGCGGCGGCGGCGGATATTGTTCGGGCTCTGGACGAGGAGCCTGGTGAGGGCTCGGACAGCGGCGCGCACAGTGCGGGCACAGGGGGATGCGAAGCTACACTCGCCGCTACGCTTACCCCCGAGCGTCTTGATCGCGTCCGAGCGGCGCTGTCCGGCTTCCGCGGACTCAAGCGGCGGAGCGAGGTGGTCGGTGAAGCGAGTGGAATCACGGTGATGGACGACTACGCGCACCACCCTCGAGCCATCACGGCCACTTTGGAGGCACTTCGCCGCTTCTACCCCGGTCGCCGGATCGTGCTTGACTTCATGAGCCATACCTATAGCCGAACTGAAGCGCTTTTTGACGAGCTGGCGGAGGCGTTGTCGGTTGCTGACGAGCTGGTGCTGCATAAGATATACGCTTCGGCACGCGAGGCGTCGGAGGGGAGCGTCAGCGGCGCGCTTCTGGCTGAGGCGATTGAACGTTTCGGGTCTACGGTGCATTACGTGGAGGAGCCCGAAGATGCCGTCGATCTCTGCCGATCGATAGTACGGCCGGGAGACATCTTCCTTACGATGGGAGCCGGGAACAACTGGCAGGTTGGTTCGAAACTGCTCCGCGTTCTGAGCGGCACCGCGGGTCCGGGCGGCACGGCAGGCCCGGACGCCGCGGCAGGCCCGGAGGCCGCGCCGGTGTCGATGCAACGCAGTCAGACAGCTGACGCCGGCCAACGAGGGGATGAGTGATGGTAAGCATGACCGGGTATGCCGCCCAGGAGTGGCAAACGGATCGCGCGCTCCTGGCCATAGAGCTCAAGTCGTACAACAATCGTTACTTGGACATTCAGATCAACCTCCCGCCTTCGCTCTCCGCCTTGGAGCCGGCGGTCCGCGAAGCGATCGGCGGTTATTGCCGGCGTGGGAGGGTAGAGGCGTATTTCAAGCTTCGCGAGCGACGCGAAGAGCTCCAAGTATTCGTGGATGATGCCGCCGCGCGCGCGTACGCTGATGCACTCCGCCGCATGGGGGAAGCGCTCGACGTGGAAGGGAGACCGTCTCTCGACCATCTGATCCGAATGGAAGGGGTGATTAAGACCGAGCGCGTGGTCGATAGCGAATCGTACTGGGAGGAGATCGAACCGCGTCTTGAAGCAGCGCTCGAAGCGCTTGACCGCTCGCGGAGAAGTGAAGGAGAACGGATGCGCGAGCATATCGTCTCGCTCCTGGGCACGGTGGAGAGGGGAGTTGGGCGGATCGACGAGCTTGCACCACAGATCGAAGCCAAACTAAAAGAATCGATTCAACAGCGCTTCCAAGAGGTATTGGGCAATGAGGTGGAGCACGATCGGGTGTTGACTGAGACCGCGGTTCTTCTGGTGCGGTACTCAATAGAAGAGGAAGTTGCCCGCTTACGCTCTCACCTTACTGAGTTTCGCTCGACCTTGGAATCGGGGGAGTCGATCGGTAAGCGGCTTGATTTCACTGCTCAAGAGATGAATCGGGAGATCAATACGATTGGTTCCAAGACACCGCTTGCGTCGGTAAGTTCGGCGGTGGTGGAGATCAAGCACGCGCTCGAGAGTATCCGGGAGCAGCTGCGGAACATAGAATAGACGGACATGGAAGGGTTGGAAACGTGAAGATTGCAATCACCGGGAAGAGCGGATGCGGCAACTCCACAACCAGCCGGCGCGTTGCGAACATGTTGGGGATCCCAATGATCAACTATACGTTCCGTACGCTGGCCGAGGAGCGAGGGATGAGCTTCGACGAGCTGCGTCGGCTCGCCGAGGAGGATTCCTCATGGGACCTCTACGTGGACAAGCGGCAGGTGCAGATGGCGCGGGAAGCCGGGAGTTGCGTGCTGGGGTCGCGGTTGGCGATTTGGATGCTTCCGGAAGCGGATCTGCGGGTGTATCTCTGGGCTCCGGTGGAGGTTCGCGCCGCGCGTGTCCAGAAGCGCGAGGGCGGAGACTATGCGGAGGTGCTGCGGTTAACCAACGAACGCGATCAACTGGACCGTGAACGTTACATGAAACTCTACAGCATTGACAACGACGATTACGGCTTCACCGACTTGATCGTGGATACCACGAGTCGGACACAACAGGAAGTTGCGGAGATAATCGTCGGTGAGATCCGCGCCCGGTTTGGCTTGGAAGAGGTGAGGGCAGAGTGAGGAGCAACGGTGCGGTAAACGAGACGGCGCCCCAAGAGTCCCAGGGGGAGACGTTAATCCGGGCGGCACGGGAGCTTCGCGATGCCTGTTCAGCTCTGCGATTCGGCGCGCCGGTGGCGTATGTGT
>PWGF01000277.1 GCA_003554375.1 Spirochaetaceae bacterium | reverse complement strand
GGCAGTTCGCCGGCGTCATTCAGTTGTACGCGTTGAGAGCCACGCGTACGGCCTCATTCCGGGCGCATCCTGAAGCCCGCGGGCGGCCCCCGCAGGGGATGCGCCGCCCCCACCGGCCCCCGCGCCGCTGCCTCCGGCACCGGCGCCCTGCCGCCTCACGGCAGCTCCCAGGCGCCCGCTCGCCCGCATACTTCAGGACCGAGCTCTCCGGGGCTTCGGTCCGCCTGCGGCGGGACGCCTCGTTGCGCTCGACCCCCTCCGATCTTGCGCTAAGAGATTGCTGCCGGCGGATTGCGGCACGGGCGGTTGAGGGGCCGGTTGGACAGGGGTATCGATTACCGATCGAGCACGATGTCGATGCCGGCGAGGATCAAATCGATCTTGGAGCGAGGCAGTTTGGCCACGCGTTCCTCGAGCACCGCCTTATCGAGGGTGACGATCTGCGAAACGTTGGCAATCGACTGATTCGGCAAGCCTGTCTCCCGGCGGTTGAGCAGTACGTTTCCCGGCGCCTCCGCCCACCTAAGGTTGCCGGTCAACGCTACGCACACCACTGTGGAGATTCTGCTGCGGTTGAACGGATCCCCCCTGCACGACCACGACCGGGCGCCGATACCCCGGTTCCGATCCGGCCGGGCTCGCTATGTCCGCCCACCATACTTCGCCTTGATTCACCCATCGGACCGCTCCAACACGCGGCGCGAAGCTTCCGACACAAACTCGTCCTGCGGATCCTCGACGTGGTCGACGGCGCGATCGAGCGCCTCCGTGAGGGCATCCGGGTGATGGCGCGCGACGTACTCTCGGAGGGCGTCCGCGACCCGACGGCTCCGGGACTTCTTGCTCCTGCGAGCCAGCTCCTCGGCCTGTTCGAACAGGTCATCAGGTATGGAGATGGCAGTCTTCATACGCAAAGTATAACCGCGTGGCTCCACCCCGGCAATCCGCATCGCACTCAGCGGACAGGTAAACGCAGACGCCGCGCTACGGGACTTCAAACCGGGGTGTACTACCGGCGGGCGTCGCGCCCATCGCCGGCGATCGGACGCGCTCGTTGCTTCGACACCGCGCAGACCCGCCGGATGCTGGATGAAGGGTTCGGCGTTGACGTGATTCTCCGTGTTAGGGGCCTCGATCGCGAGCGCGTGAAGCTCGAACGGCATCACTGGGTGATCGAGCCGGCGGCGGGGTCGTCGATGAACGCTCGATTGAGCTTGGCTCCATCTTTGATACTGCAAGCTCGCATTTCCGCAGCCGTCACCGGCGAATTACTCGGTCAAAAAGAAACGCTCCAAGAAGCGTGGATTGTTGAAGATGCACTTCATGACGGTATTGAGGGAGATCTCATCGGCTTTCACGGAAAGTAGCGAAATAATTCTCGAAAGCGCCCTGTCGTCGTGTACTCTCTCAAAGATGTAATCCCATGTATCTTTGCCGATAAGAAAGAAGCGATTACACGTCAACAACACGCCTATTCGCATCTCCAGGTCGGCACCGGAAATCTCATGGTTGATCTCACCGAGGAGGCCGTCCGAAAAATCAGCTATCCTTCCGATGATCTTGCGGACGTCAGGGTGTAACGAATCACCTTCTTTCCAATGGAGTATATCGGCGGGGCTTTCGATGTCGTAGCGCTCCCGGGTGTCTTCGCCGGCCGCCCCATCGGAAGACTCTCCGGTCATTTCTGCGAGAAGCTCATCCATTGTACCCGCGAGCGTACGGTTTTCGGAAGCGTTTTGGTGTTCGGCGAACGCTTCATCTACGACGTCGTTCCGGTCGAACTTCGTGTACAGCATCTCCTTCAGTTCCTGCTCGTCGAGAACGCGGTTGGTTGCATCACGGAAACCTGCCATTGCCAAACCGCTCTTGGCAAAGAGAGAGAACACCGTTTCGGGAACCGGGTCGTCCTGATCGTTCAACGACAATGCGTCGGCCTCCGGTTCACTGTCCAGAATCCCTGTCTTGAGGAGTGTTTTGATGAACGATTGTGCCCTCATGAAGCTTTCATTGTCGTCCAATACAAGGATATCGCAGAGATCCTCTATGCTGAAGCCCATATCCAAGTAGCGTGTCATTTCCCTGACCATTCCGTACGTGTCTGGGGCGTTGTCTTTCAGATTGCTCTTCCAGTAATCAACGATTGAGTCATGGGAAAAGCTCTCCCTTACGAAATCCCCCAGCTCCCTGTTCTCCGGGTACAGTGCCAACTCGAGCAAAGCCTCAATCTGGGCCGCTTCCGATTGCAAATGCTCCTTGATTCGCGACAGTAGGGCCCGGTAGTCACATCTGTCCGGCGGTGCCACCGGTTTCGAAAGGTGGTCGTTTGCCCACGTTAGGCTCTGTTGAATCTGAGCGCGCGTTATGTCGCCATGAACCGCGGCATGGGGTTTCAGCCTGTCTTCAACAAGGCAGGCAATGGCCAAGAGGTGCTTGTGGTAGCCGTATCCCTGGGTCTTCCCATCAAAGAGTCCGGTAGCGCTTGTCTCGATGTCGCGTATTTCCGGATGGATCCCGGAACGCCAGTTTATCAGCGAAAAGTAAACATCTCCAGGTTCCCCATTCCGGTCGCCCCTCCCATAGAACGTGACATCGCGTGCAAGCATAAAGGACTCCGCATGATCGAACGACTCCAGGTCGCCGATGGTGTACCATCCGCGGCGGTCCGGATACCACGGCGAGAGGAAACGGTCCCGCGTACGATCCGCATATATGAACGTTTCGCGATACGTGGATTCGTCGACGATCTTATCCATGAAGGGATACGCGTCTATCAGCTTCAGCGTCTCGTCGTACACCGATTCCCACTGCGCTTGCGAAACATAACCGAAATCGACCAGCAAATCGATTGTGACCCCCATCGCATTGCCCCCTCGAAAGAAGAAGAGTGCGGGCGGCGAAGTTGCCCTGTTCCCGCCCCGACTGCCGATGAGCCAAGTATAGCGCTTTTCGCGCAGTTCTGCCGCGCCTGCGGTGGACGCCTCGCCTTGCTCGGCCCCCGCCCAACTACCTGTCCGGCAGTTCGGTGCCGCGACTCATGATGTCAATGTAGCGCGCGTAGCTGAACAGGCGGTTGCGTTTTCGGGCGGTGAGCTCCGTGACGATCCCGAGCTGTTGCAGGTGGCCGAGCGCCTTGTTGACGGTGGCCGGGCTGATGCCCGTCTTCTCCACCAACGAGGGCGAGGTGGCGATCGGGTGCTCCATCAACGCCCTGTGGATCCGCAGGGTGGATGCGGCCGCCCGCCCCAGGCCGCTGATTTTTTCGCGATCCTGGTTCGACAGGTCGAGAAGCTGCCGCGCCGTCTCGACCGCCTGGCCGGCGGTGACGATCACCGCCTCGGCGAAGAAATCGAGCCAGGCTTCCCAGTCACCGGTCATACGGACATTGTTGAGCAACTCGTAGTAATACCGGCGATGCGTCTTGAAGTAGAGACTCAGGTAGAGCATCGGATTCCGCAGCACCTCTTGCTCGCACAACAACAGGGTGATCAGCAATCGTCCCAGGCGGCCGTTACCGTCCAGAAACGGGTGGATCGTCTCGAACTGTACATGAGCCAGCGCCGCTTTGAGCAGCACTGGGGTAGGCTCCGGCCGATCATGGAGAAAGAGCTCCAGCTTGCTCATGCACTC
>PWGF01000373.1 GCA_003554375.1 Spirochaetaceae bacterium | reverse complement strand
CGCGGCTTCTGCGTCGGCCGCCGCGTTGGCATCTCCGCCGCCCGCGGCTTCTGCGTCGGCCGCCGCGTTGGCATCTCCGCCGCCCGCAGCCGCTGCGCCGACCGTGCCCGCGGGAGCTCCGTCGCCGGCCTCGGGGTACCGGGACTCGAGCGCTCCGCTCTCCGCGTCGTAGACGAAAACGCCCCCTGCGCCGGAGAGGACGATGCGCCCACCGCCCGCGGCTATCTTCCGGGTTGAGCCGGCGTGCGCCGCCTCGCCTGCGTCGAAGCGGGCGCGCTCGCTTCCGTCGCGCCCGGCGGTGAGGACCGTTCCGTCGCCGGCGACAACGAAGATCTCCTCGCCCGTCGCGGCCCAGTCGGCGATCGCTGCCGGGGCGATGAGGAGCTGCTCGGCTCCGCCGTCCGAGTCGAGCACCTCGAGTACCCGGCCCCGCGCCCGCAGCACCCGGCCGTCTCCCGCCTCGCGTGCACCAATCGGTGAGAACGCCGCTTCGCCACGGACCGTCCCCGTATCCGGGTCCAGCCGGACCGCACGGTCGTCGCCGTCCTCGCTCGCTACGAAGAGCTCCTCTCCGGCGTGGACGAACGCGGCCACGCCGTCACGCTCCCAGCGCACGTAGCCCGAGTGCGGCTCACGCGCGCTGAGGGTCCCGTCCGCGAAGAGCACCAAGAGCACCTCAGGAGCGTAGTGAGCCTCCGCAACCGCCTGCGGCACGGTGTAGCGGAGCGTGCCGCTTCCCGCGTCGATCGTGGCAAGCCCCTCCGCCCCGGCGGCGAACACGAGCCCTCCTCCGGCAAGAAGCATCTCCGGCTCTACCTCGCTGTGGACCGTCCACGCCCGGTCGTCGCTCGCGGGGCCCGCCACCGGGTTGGCCCGCGCGCCTCCCGCCGGGCCGCGCGCAGTCTCCCACGCATTGTCGACCACCGTGAGTCCGAGCGTCCCCTCGGCAAGGCGCTCCTCGCCGTCGCGCGCCGCAACGGCGATCTCGTAGCGCCCCGGCTCGGCGGGACGGCCCCGCACGAGCCCGGCGCCGGTAAGCTCGAGTCCGGCCGGTAGCCCGCTCTTGGCTTCGAAGCGTACCGGATCGACCCCGCCGTCCAGGCGGACCTCCGCGGCGTAGCTCCGCCCCGCCGTCGCGTAGGGAAGCTCCACCTCGCCCACGGCGAACGCCGCTCCGACTTCCACCTCCACCGTGGCGCCGGCATGGTAGCCGTTACCTTCCCCGGCAATCTGCATCCGGTACACCCCGGGCTCGGCGTCGCCCGCCGCCGACACCGTTGCCGTTACCGTGTCGTTCGGTACGATCCACGCTCGGTCCAGCGCCGCGGCTATTTCGTCGGCGGACACGCTCGCGGCGAGCTCCACCTCCGGCGCATGCCCGGTCACCGCGACCGGCAGCTCGGTTCGCTCGCCCGGCTCAAGCCGCACCCGCTCCTGCTCGGGGTAGACGCCGAACCCGGTCTCGCGAACGACGATCCGCACCTCCTCCGAGTGGCCGTGCGGGCCTTCGACTGCAAGCAGACCGGTCGTCGCGCCGTCCGGAATCCGCGCAACGACAAGGTCGTCCCGCGCCAAATGCACCTTTAGCTCCTCGCCCGAAAGGCGCACCACCGGATCCTCCCCGAAGCCGTAGCCGAAGGCGACCACCTCCTCGCCGGGGAAAAGCGCATAGCGCCGCAGGCTCGCAATCGTCGCGGGCGGCTCCGCCTCCACGCGGGCGCTGAGCGCCACCGTGACGCCGTTATCGGCGCGTACCACCACCGGCTCCGCTTGTCGCCGTGCCGTAAGCTCGACGATCGCAAGGTCCTCGGTCGTACGGCGTCTCGCCTCCCGGGCGCCGGCGAACACGCTTGTGGTACTCCGCACCAGCTCCGCCGAGACGCCCTCCGGGACCTCTTCCAGGGAAAACCGGACCGGGCCCTCGAATCCGTTGCGACCTTCGGCGCCAAGGTAGTAGCGCGTCCGCTCGCCGGCGGCCGCTTCGCCGTAGCTATTGTACGCAACGACGCGATAGCTCGGCGCGATAACGGTGAGCTCCCGCTCGTCGCGTCCGGTTTCGCCATCTCCGTGGTCACCGGACCGCACCGAGAGGGTGCGCGTCCCCGACTCCACCTCGTCGGGGAGCTCCAGAACCGCGTATCCGCTTCCCTGCTCGCGCGCAACCAGCTCGCGATCGTCCAGATAGAACCGGGAGACCGGCGCAAAGCCGCGCCCGCTGACCTCCAGCTCGATCTCCGCGGTCCGGTCCACGTGCCACTCCTCCGGATACACCGCGCCGAGCTTCGGCTCGGGATGCACCACATCGAGCTCCATGACGGTCTGAGCACGGACCGACCGGTCGACGAGGTGCGCTGCTTCGAGCGTCCCCTCGTAGCGCCCCGGCGCTGCCCCCCGCGGCACCGCAATCGAAACCGGAAGCTCGGCTCGACTCGGTGCGCCCGGCGCTCCGTCCCCGGATGTGAGCGCGCTACTCCGCTCCTCGTAGACAACCGAGAACCCCTCGGGGGCCGCGCGGACCGATCCTTCGATGAGATCGGGACCATGCTCGGTCGCATTTCCGCGTTGCGGTTTCGCCCCCGCGCCGCCGGACGATCCGCCGAACAACCGCGCCTCGAGCGTGGTTTCCAGCGCGGCTCCCGCCGCCACTACGGGCGGCTCGCCTTCGCTCAAGGAGAGCTCGAGCTCCCCGTCCACATCCATCGAGTCGCGCGGCGGCAGAAGCGCGCACTCGCCCTCCGGACCGGCCGCGCCGTCGTGCTCGACCGCGCGCACCGAAACCTCGTACGCACGTCCCGGGTCGAAGCCCGGAAGACGCACGGTGCTCATGTCGCCGATGAACCGCTCGACCGCAGCCCCATCCGCGCCGCCTCCCTCTGCGCCGCCGGCAGGCCTAACCACCACTGTGTATCCCCGTGCCCGCGCGGGTGTCGGGTCGGTGAACTCGACGCGAATCGTCCCGCCCGTTCCCCAGCTCACAATCGGTTTCGGGATCGGCTCGGCGCCACCGGACGGCCGCACCTCCACGCGCGTCTGTGAGTCGGCGCGTACCGGCGCGTAGCCGTCGAGCGCCGCGCGCACCGAAAGATAGTAGTCGCCGGGAGCGAGCTCTCGCGTCGAGACCGTGCCGGCAAAGCGGCCGTCGGGCTCGATTTCGAGCTCGCCGATCGTCCGTCCGGCCCCGGTCCCGGGCTCCTGCCCTGCGTAGACGCGGGCTACCCCGCCGCGACCCGCCGGCCCGGCGCGCCCGGCCACCCGAATGCCCGCGTCGGCTCGCAGCATCGCCCCGGACGGCTCCTCCAGCATCACCTCCGGAACGGCGCCTTTCTCACCTACCTCCAGGGTATACTCCACGTCGTCGGTGAGATTGTTGACCTCGACCTGCCACTCGCCCGGCTCGGGCTCGAGCACCGCAAGACCGACGAAGTCCTCATAGCGCGCACTCTCCGTCCGTCCATGATCCGCGCCGTAGCGGCTTCCGTCCGGCGCGATCGCAACGAGCTCCGGGTCACCCGCCTCAAACTCCAGACTGAAGATAATCCGCTCGATCGGATTCCCCTCGCCGCCGGCGTCGCCACCGTCCGCCGGCGCCCCTCCCGCGGACCCCGCGGACGCCGCCGGCCCGGCCGGCAGG
>PWGF01000511.1 GCA_003554375.1 Spirochaetaceae bacterium | reverse complement strand
GGGTTCTATCAAGATCCGGCGATCGAAGAGAGGGCGCAAGAGCCCTAGGTTGGAAAGCGTTGCGCGGAGGAGAATCTATGGGCAGTCAACATGACGACGCGAAGCGCGCAGAGGGCCACCTCCAGGGCGACGGTTTCTCACCGGGCCAAACGCCAGGCCAAGAGCCCGGTACGCGCTCCCAGGAAAATGGGCAGGGCGACAACCAGGGGAACAAACGGAGAGAGAAACAGAGAGACAGACAGAGAGGCAAACGAGGAAACCAACGGGGAGAGAAACCGGGAGGGAAGCCTCTTCTGCGGGGGGTGTTGCTTGTCGGGCGCGAGGACCTCCGCTCGTATGTGTTGGACCGGCTTACCGAGTGCGGGTTTGTAATCGAAGGGCGGAAGGCGATCCTCAAGATCGATGTTCCCGAGGATCCTGCCACCCTTGTGGGCCCGCCGCAGGCCCCCAACGTGAGTCAGCTCTCCCAGTATGACGTCTTTCTCACCGGCTGGGAATCGCCGCGGTTGCCGGAGCAACTCGCCACGGCGCGGCAAACCGAGTCCGCTCCGGCGGCTCGCAGGCAGTCTCCGGAGAGCGCCGGCGCGGACGCGCCTGATGCTACCCTGCTGTCCAAGAAGTACGTGTGCCACCTTACCGGCACGATGCGCGAGATGGTGCCGCGGAATCTTGTAACCGCTCCGGGGTGGATCGTGAGCAACTGGGGGAGTGCGCTGTCGGGGTTTGTGGCTGAGATGACGTTGGCCTTGCTCCTAACCTGCGCGCGGCGCATTCCCGAGTCGCGCAGCGCTCTTGCCGGTGAGTACGAGCGTCTCGGGCGCTGGAAATGGCGGGGTGACACCGCGGTTCCCATCGGGACGACGCTGTACGGGAAGCGGCTCGGGCTCTATGGCTTTGGGCTCATTGCAAAGGAGTTCGTGCGGCTGGTGCGGCCGTTTGGCGTACGCCTCTCGGTGTACGACCCGTATGCAGACACGGAGGATCTCCACCGGTGCGGCTCTCTCCAGGAGCTCTTTGCGGACAGTGACATCGTCTCGATACACTGCGGCCTGACACCGGAGACCGAGCGGTCGGTGGACAAAGCGCGTCTCAGCCTCCTGCCTGAAGATGGAATCGTCATCAACACGGCCCGCGCCGGTATCATAGATGAGGCGGCGCTCCGGGAGGCCGTGGCGCACTCTTCGCTGCGCTTCGGTCTCGATGTGTTCCACCGGGAGCCACCCGATCCCGACGATCCTCTTCTCAGTTCGTCGAATGTGGTCCCGACTCCGCACAGCGCCGGCGAAGTGGGATATGACCAATACCACGCAATCTGGGATACCGCCGTCACGAACCTGACCCGCTTCTTGAGCGGGGAGCTACCGGCCTTCATAGTGGACGAGGCAGTGTACGACCGGATGACGTAGCGTCATTCTCCGGGCCCTCCAGCTCCCGGCCCTTGAGCTCCTGATCCTCCGGGCCCTCCAGGCTGAGGTCCGGGCGCCAGGATGTGCGAGCCGGCGTCCACGAAGACGGTCTCGCCGGTCACGCCGGAGGCTAAGTCGGAGGCCAGCCATACCGCCGCGTTTCCGACATCGGTCCCTTCTACGTGGCGACGGAGCGGTGCGTGCTCCGGGAAGCGGCTGTGCGCTTCCTTGAATCCGGGGACGCCGGCAGCAGAGAGGGTGCGAATGGGCCCGGGGCTCAGCGCGTTCACGCGAATGCCTGCCGGGCCCAGCTCGGCTGCCAGATAGCGCGTTGCCGATTCCAGCGCCGCCTTTGCAACGCCCATCACGTTATAGCCCGCCGCCACCTTCTCTCCGCCGTAGTAGGTGAGAGTAAGGATCGACCCGCCCTCCGGCATATGCCCGCGGGCACGGCGCGCCAGAGCTATGAGGGAGTAGACGCTTATCTCCATTGCAGTCCGGAACCCGTCGCGGCTTGTGTCGCTAAACGCCCCGGCCAGCTCCTCCCGTCCCGCGTACGCAATTGCGTGGACGAGCACGTCCACGTGGCCCACTTGCCGGCCCACCGACTCGAAGAGAGCGTCGACCTCCGGGTCACTCGAGACATCGCATTTCTCGACGAGCTCCGCCCCGATCCGCTCCCCAAGCGGGCGCACCTTCCGTTCCAGGCGCTCGTCGGCGTAGCTGAGCGACACCGAGGCGCCGTGGCCGTGGAGCTGTTCAGCGATCTTCCATCCGATCGAGTGATCGTTGGCAACGCCGCAGACGAGCGCTTTCTTTCCTTCGAGCAGGTTCGAGTTCGCCATGGAGTACCTCCCGTAAGCTACGCCGCATGGAGCAACAGCGCATTTCGTGCACGGTGTCCGGGCACCCGCCGCTACGTGAAGATACGCACGCGGGTGGGTCGTGCCCGGGCGCTGTAGCGTAGGCGGTCGCCATGGTGACGGTATGACGCGAGGGCGGTTTGTCTGTCAAGCTTTCGGTGGCGCCGGCCACGTGTGCTCGCCGCCTTTTCTGGAAGGGACCACACGAAGGTATGGGAAGGGAGAAGGGAAGAAAAAAGGGTGCCTCCTTCGAGAAGCACCCTTTCGTAACCTTGAGTTAAACCCGTGTCCCGGATTGTCTCGGCTCGGAGAGCCGAGAAGCTGGAGACTTCCTTAGAAGTCCTGCTCCATCTCGACGTCGTCGAACTCGGCCTCATCGACCGGCTCACAGGCGACTGCCAGGACAGCTACTGCGGAAACAAGTACCAAAGCTTGAAGTAGTTTCTTCATAACGGATCACCTCCTCGGTGTGTTTGACTCTAAGGCTACCATTGCCGCGTTGTGGGAACGTCCGGAGATTGTAAAGAGTGTGCAAATTTCGACAGCGTGCTCGAAGAGTTCTTCACCGTTCGGCCGCGGACCGAAAATCGTCGTGCCATGCTGCCGCGGCCCTTGTAGGCGTAGTACACAGGTGTTACTTTGAATGGACAAGCGAGAAGGGAGGGCTTATGCAGGAAGACAAGTCCGAATATGTCTATGAGCCGTTTGCTGATACCGAGGAGTATCAGGCGGTCAATCAAGCGATCGTGCGCCGATGGGTCGAGGTCATGGTGGAGAATGGGACCCAGAAGGTGGACCGCTTGATCGACGTGGCAACCGGCGTCGCAACGATGACCAAGTTGTTCGTCCGGAACTTGCCGAAGGGGTGGTCCCCGCCGTCGGTAGTTTGCGTCGATCAGAGCCAGGAAGCGCTTGAGCAGGCCGAGAAGCGGCTTCAGGGTGTGGTGCCGAGCGTAGAGCTGGTCCATGCGCCGATCGAGGAGCTCCAGCTGTCGGAGAACACCGCCGACGTAGCGATGTGGGGCAACGGGATCCACTATCTGGATAGCGAGCAACAGAGGCGCGCAGTAGAGAATATCCGCCGGCTGCTGAGGCCCGGAGGATGGTTCTGTTTCAACTCAGCGTTTCTGGAGGAATCCCGTCCGCCGGAGACCCTATCGTTCTACCGGGCGCAGGTTGCTAAGGCGGTCCGTGCTCTCCGTTCGCTTGGGATCAAACGCGATAAGCGGACTGATCCCGTAGCGGCAAGCACCTTCCAGCCGCAGGAGCACTACGAGAAGCTGCTGCAGCAAGCCGGGTTCTCCGTCCAGGAGATGAAGCGAATCGCCGCCCGGCTCTATCAGACAGCGTGGGAACACATTAGCGGCTTTTCCCAGTACGCGGCGGGCGCGCTCCACGGCTACCGCCCGGATGTCGCTGCAAAGGCCATGCGGGACGCTGTCGAGTCGAGCCTGGAAGAGTACGGGCTCCGCGACGAGAACGGCAAGCTCTACATCCCCCGGTACTGGCTCGAGGCGATTGCGCGCATACCTGCCTCGTAAGCACGATCCCATTGTCAGCGTGGCTCCGGCGGATAACACACGGACGTGATCCGGACGGGACGCCACGCTGGAACAGCCGGCTTGGGAAAGGCTCGGCGTGCCCCGGGAGGATCGCCATGCCCGACGTGTGTGCCCGGCCCTTAACTCGTCCCTTCCTTAGGCGTGCCGCGCCGGCTCCGGGGCAGTCCACCTGCGGAGCGAGCGCGGCCGCGGCCTTGTAGAGAATTTTTAGAACAAATCAAATACAAAAACAGCTCAATGTAGTCCTTCGCAATATCGTGTAGTATACTCGTGTTATAATTGGCTCTTCATGAAACGTCCGGATATAATACGCGAAACATGTTATTGGTACGGTTTTGTGAGAAGCGATAAGGAGGGCAACCAGTGTTTACATTGAGCAAGCTTCCTGCGTCAGCGGGCAGCGGTGCGCACGGCCGAGTGCGCAAGCGAAGCATGAACCGTCGGCTACCCGGCTTTGGGCTGGGGCTGCTGCTGCTCAGCTTCATGATGGTTATGAGTTGTGATTTGGCGATAGAGCGCGATGGCGGCGCCGTGACTCTGGATCCGCTGCGCCCGTCTGTTCTGGAGCAGATTGACGACGGCGACCTGTCTGTGCATATCGCGTTGTACCGTAGCGGCTCGTTGGACGCGTTGTCGAGAGAGGGGACGTGGATCGTACACCCTGCGGATCAACCAACAACGCTCGATGGAGAAGACTACGTGGAGGTGCCGCTCGACTCCGAAGGATCGGTAACTCTGGACGAGATTCGGCCGGACTCCGACTACCGGGTCCTCCTTGCGGTTTACGACCAGGCAGGGTTCGCCGGGGTTGGCGCGGTATCCGCTCGGTTCACGGTGAGCCCCGGCGAAACTACCCAGGTAGAAGTGACGCTGGGAAGCCTGGCATACGCAGTTCCGTTCGAGACCCGGCTCGACGCCGGTTTCTTTCATTCCGTTTATCTGGACGCCTCGGGTCAGCTTTGGGGCTGGGGCGGTTTTGAAGAGTACTACGCTATAGGATTGGATCCACCCCCTGAGGAACCGCAACGGATCGACGTGGAGGCGGCATCGAGCTTCCGGTCCGTAGCGGCGAGCGAAAGCCACTCGGTGTTCGCCGACGCCGGTGGCCAGGTTTTGGGGGTCGGTCAGAATTGGTATCAAACGCTTGGTGATGAAGACGCCAACCTCCAGAGGGAAGAACCTGCCCCGATCGAGGGAGTGGATGGAGTGGCGAATCTCCGATCGGATTACTTTCAAATGCTTGCCTTGACCGAAGGCGGAGATGTGTACAGTTGGGGGCTCGAGTACGACTATCTCCTGGGACGGGAGTTCGACGAGACGCCTCACTATACGCCCGGACGGATAACCGGCAACGGATTTGAAGACCGGACCATCGTACATGTTGCAGCCGGTGAATGGATAGGCGCCGCAATCGATGCGGAGAACCAGCTCTGGCTGTGGGGAAACAACTCGGATGGGAGGCTCGGAATACATCCCGAGCAGGACTACGTCGTGACGCCGCAGCTCGTCGAAGTCGGGGGGCGGGACGCCGATCCAGTCGAATTCGTTTCCGTCGATGCGGGCACGAGCCATGTGGTAGCCCTTGCGATCGACGGGACGGTCTACGCATGGGGGCGCAACGACTCCGGTCAAGTCGGGTTAGGGCACACTGAGAGCCCGGTTACCGAGCCGTCGGTAGTCGGGGCGGTCGACTCAGCGGTATATGTCGCCGCAACCATTAACACGAGCTTCGCCGTGGATCGCGATGGGACGGTATGGAGCTGGGGAAGCAATAGCGGAGGCAAGCTCGCGCAAGGCGATGATGATACCCAGAGAATCCAGGAGGAGCCACAACGTATCGACGGACTATCTGACATCGTAGAGATCCGCGGACACTACGATCATACCTTGGCGCGCGATGGGGATGGGAACGTGTACTCGTGGGGATTCGACTATTCCAATCAGCTCGGCCGCGACGTCCCTGAGGAACTGGAAGAAGAAGAGTTCGACCCGGCGCCGGGTGTCGTCGATCTCCCGTGAATGGCATACTGAGGATGTAACCGGGTAATTCGCCGGAACGTCGGTTCCCGGTTCGGCCGACAAGGAGGAGTTGTGCTAACGGTACAGGAAGCGCTCGATCGTCTGCGTGAAGGAAACCGCCGGTTCGCGGAGCACGCGCTCGGCATTGCTGATGCGGTCAACCATACCGAGCTCAGCGAGATGGTGCGAGGTCAGAAGCCTTTTGCCGTTATTCTCGGATGCGCGGATTCGCGGGTGCCCGCCGAGGTCGTGTTCGATCAGGGGCTCGGGGCTCTATTCGTCGTTCGTGTTGCCGGGAATGTTGCCGCGGAGTCACAGATCGGGAGCATCGAGTACGCCGTAACGCACTTCGCAACGCCTCTGGTTGTGGTGATGGGCCACTCGCACTGTGGAGCGGTAACTGCTGCGCTGGATGCTCTCATGGAAGGGCAGGAGGGAGAGTCGGCGCATCTTGGAGCCATCATGGCGTTAATCCGGCCATCGATCGAATCGTTGGTCCGGTCCGGATTGGCGGTACGGGACGGCCTAGAGGACAGTCCGGAGGACGCGCCGGAGGACAGTCTGGAGAATGGGCGTTGTCCGGCCGGCGGGAGTGCCACTGATCGGAGCGAGTTGGTGGAGCGGGGAGTGAGGGCGAACGTTCGTCATACCGTCTCTGAGTTGACGCGACGCTCAGAAATTTTGGCGGAACGGGTCAGGGCGGGCGAACTGCTCATCGTCGGAGCCGAGTATGAGCTCGAGACCGGCTGGGTGGAGTTCTTCAACCGCGAGTAATTCCGTCGAGGGCCCTGCGGCGGCGGACCCTGCCGCGGGCCGTCTCCGCAGCCATGTCCGGCTGCCACCAATCTTGCGGACCGAACGCTCATCGTGTTGCCGAGCTACCGGACGAGAGGGACGTCGATTCGCCAGGTTTGCCCAGATCGGCTCGGGGAAAGTAGCGCTTCAGGACGGCGTGAGTAGGCCAATAGATCACCAGCGGCAACCCTACCATGAGGATAACGAGCGGCAGCGGTGAAGGGAGTATGGGCTGTCCTGCTTGATCGACGATGCCGTAGACGTGGTTGATATTCTGAACCGGCGTGCTGAGGACCAACGAAACCGGAAGCACGATCCACGCCAATCCCGTTTGCCATCGGAACGCACGCGGGTCATACCCACAGCGCCACACGAGCACCAGGAGGACCACCGGGAGGGGAACGTGGTACAGCGACATGAGACGGGTCCACAGCGGAATACGGTCGTCGAACATGTATGCCACCAGGCCCAGAAAGTCCAGCCCAGCAAGGAGCTCGCCCCAGAAAGCGAGGTTCCATCCGATCTCCAGCACTACAACTCCCACCGCCATCATGCTGAGAAGCAATCTGCTTCCGATCCACATCGCTACCAGCGTGGCCAGCAAGGCGATGTTCGAGAACCAGAGGAAGTTCAGCGGCCCGTATTCCACGACGAACACCGGGACGAGTGCGATCGCGAGGACCGTGTATACAACTCGTAACGTCTTCGGTACACATCGCATTCGAATGTCCTCTGGAGTAGCGTTCGTCCCCCTTAGTGAGGGAAAATCTTCCCCGGGTTGAGGAGGCCGGAAGGATTCAGGGCTCGCCGGATCCGCTGCATGAGATCCAGCGCGGTAGCGTCTACGGCGTCGCTCATGAAGTCTCTCCGCTTGTGGCCGATGCCGTGCTCGCCGCTAATCGTGCCGCCGAGTTCCCTGGCCTGCTTATACATTTTTCGCAGTACCTTCGGTAGCGTCTGCTGCCACTCCTCCCGGCTCATCGATTCCGGGCGCATGGGAATTGCATGCAGATTCCCGTCGGCCGCATGGCCGAAGGAGGGAATCGCAATCTGAAACTCCCGCGCCAGGACGTCCAGCAGTTCCATCATGGCTGGTACGGAAGCGATTGGCAAGGTTATATCCTCATGCGACTGGTCCGTACCGTTCATTCTTTTGACCGCCCAGGGAACCTGTTTACGGATTCGCCAGTAGCGTTCGTTGTCGCTTTCGCCCTCGGACACCGCCGTCCAAGCCCCACGGGCCGCGCACGCGCTCCTCGCCACATATGAGGCGAAGCTGTTGGAGGTGTCGCTCCGTTACCGGCTGGAACCGGGGAGAAGCGTTGTTGTTCGTGCCGGCTGCGGCATCGCTGTCGCTGTGCATTTCCTGCTCCATTTTGTCCTCGCTCCCTCCGGAGAGTTTATGTCGAGACGCCTACGCTCTGCCCCGTTTCGCCTGTGCGAAACCGTGGTCACTCAGGCTACGGCCCGAGTGACCAGCGGTCTGGGCCGGACTCTCCTCGGCCGGCTGTCGATCGTCGTCTCTTACGGCTAGTCCGTTACGACGGTCACTTCTACGGAGCCGTGGCTTGCGACGTCACTGTCGGGGCTGTCGGCGATAATCCACGCGGTGCCCTCCTTCTGGGCCTCAACCTCGCCGTCCGCGGTAACGGTAGCAACCTCCTCATCGGTGCTTGACCAACTCACCTCATCGTCGGTTACGTTTTCCGGCTCGACATGCGCCTCCAGCTGCTTGGACTCGCCCACCTCGAGAGTGAAGTCGTCCTGCTCGATGATGACGTCCGTTACCGGCCAGTACGGTTCCTCCTTCTGCTCGAACGTGTTGCTGCCTTCGTTGATTAGGGCACCAGTATCGGAGTAGAGGACCGCCTCGTCGTTGTCAATGTACGTGCTGTCCGCCGTTCTGATCTCTTCATCCGGGGACGCGGTATAGATGGCGCCTCCCTCGTCCGGGAACGTATTATCGATGAAGTTGCCCTCGAAGGTGGTGTTCTCCACCGATATGTAGAGATTACCGTCCAGATCTTCGTCGGGGTTACCGTTGGCGTAGATGGCTCCACCTTCACTGGTCTCAGTGCCATTGTTGATAAACTCGGAGTCAACAATCTCAAGGGGCAATCGATCATTGGGTGCTAAATCGTCCGTACCCACCCTGATGGCTCCGCCTCCCAGCGTGTGCACGCCCGAAGGGTTGGGTACCACATTGTCCTCGAAGGTCGAGTCTTCGATTCGTCCGCCGTAGCTCAAGGCGACCGCACGACTATGCCCCTTGAACTCCGAGCCTATGATTTCCAACTCAAACCCGCCGACGCCGCTTCCGTTGTCGTGGAACTCCGAGTCTTTGATCTCTCCCCAGCTCAACCGCAGAGCGCCGGACTCGTTGTTTCTGAACGACGACCGAAGCACAACGCTTTCTCCTAAGTTCAAGGCCGTCCAGCCGGCATTCTCCTCGAATTCGGAGTCCATGACCACGAAATTGGGCTCAAGAAGCGGTCCCGTACTATGTATCGCCGGGCCTTCATCGTTTCCCCCGGTGACCCGAAGCCCTTCCATATAGATGCGATGGCGTGGTTCAAACGGATCGAAAACGGAATACCCCTCGGGCTCCGCTATCTCAAGAACCTGAGAATGTCCGCCGGCGTTGATCGTGACGGGATCGTGCACGTTGCCGCGTAGGTAGATGCTGACTTCCCCCGCATATTCGAGCTTCCCGTGTTCCTCGAAACCCGATTCGCTAATGTCGTCCTCGAGCTCGATTAGGACTGCCTTGTCCTCGGGGTCCTCTAGCTCGTCAGGATCGTAATCTTGCTCCGCGGTCTCTAGCGCGTCGGCGAGTTCATCGTAAGTGGAGACGCCGATGGTCTCGAGCACGTCCGGCATACCCGTGGCTTTTTCACTCCACCCGGCATAGAGCGTCAGGTCCTCCTCCACGGTGTCCTCATCGAAGTCCCACTGGTCGGTGCCCTCTTCCTCGAGAAACCAGCCGTCAAAGTCGTAGCCGTCCCGTTCGGGCTCCTCGGGCTCTTCGACAGTCTCACCGTGGTCTACTTCGACGGTTTGCGTCTCTTGGTCGTCGCCGAAGGTACCGCCGTTGGCGTCGAATGTGACGGTGAGCGTGTCGTCGTCATCGGGGTCCGGGTCATCGTCGGGATCTTCGCCGAACAGCGTGTCACAGCCGGCAAGAACGACGACCAATAGGATCGGCAGGAGCACGCCCCGTGGCCACAGGGAAAATGTTGTATTGATCATACACACCTCCAAAGAAATCAGCTGGATATATAACTACTTAAGAAGAAAAGCAATGCTAGCGCAAGATATGAAAATAGCTCACACAATCCAGTTAATCAATGCGAGTTGTGATAAACATGCACAAAGAGATTAGCGAAGTGCAGGGGCGCCCCGGCCCGGCCACCGGCCAACGGTCTCGGTCGTGGAAGTTTCCTTGCTTCGATCGAGGATGCCGGTGAGGGCCTCGGGCTCGTTGGCGGCCGAACGGAGTGACGTGGGTGACGCGCATCGGGATCAAGCGGTTGGCAGCCGGCCTCGCTTCATTGCGGGGCGCCTCCCGGCGGTCTAGTACCGGAGTCGTGTTCCTGCCGCTGTGTTGCGACATCGATGAGGTTTTCGAGAAGTACGGCGATATGGATGAGTATCCACCCACCGATGATGAACGGGTAATACTTATCGTGCTGGAAGAAAGCTACCAGATCGATGACCTTGCCGATAATCCCACGAAGTTTACGGGAGCGAAGAGTATCTATCTGCTCGGAGGCCGGGAAGACCACGTAACGATTGACGGAGGATCTATCCGACTTGGCACCGGGTGGGGATCCAATCTCTATGTGGAACGGATCCGGTTTACCGGTGAAGATGGCGGGGTGACTGCCGACGGCAACGACGGAGCTGCTCACATCTATAACTCCATTTTTGAAGGCAAAGCCGGGAATGAGGCGGCGGCGGTCTCGGAGCGTGTTGCCGAGATCATTGATTCGGAATTCCGTGACAACACCGCGGATGAAGACGGCGGCGCGGTCTATGCCGAAAGCACCGGCGGAGAGTTTGACCAGCAGCAGCACGACCTTCTAATCGAGGGATCGCACTTCGAAGGGAACAAGGCCGGCGACGACGGCGGTGCAGTGCGAAAAGTCGGCCGCGGCGAGGAGATTCACATTCACGACTCTACCTTTGTCGACAACGAGGCGCTCTACGGTGGTGCCGTTCGCAGCCAAGGTGGTAGAACCATCGAGAACTCGGAATTTCGCGACAACCAGGCGACCCGCCAGGCAAGCTACGGAGGGGCGGCGCTGTTCGGATTCGGAGAAGGCGACATTGGGCTCGAAGTACGGGACTCGGAGTTTACAGGCAACGACACGTCGACCGCGGCGGGCACCAATTCCGCCGGAGGAGCGATTGCCGCCCGGAAGAATCCGGATAACCCCGAAGAGATCGATCTTACCATTGAAATCCACGACAGCACGTTCGAGGAGAACGCTTCGCTCGACGGTGGCGCGGTCGCGGTAACCCGCGACGACGTGCATAACGAATACCCTGTCGACATCAAGTCGTTCGACTCGACCTACGTCGACAACGACGGATTCCCACGTCTGTACAGTAGGGACGGTGACGTGGAGCAGGAAGGGAGCACCGACGAATAGGCGCGTGTCCGGCGTGCGTGCCATGCCGAGGCGATAGTTGAGACGATGGTGGGGCACTATGGCCTGGGCCCCCGGTGCAGTCACGGCCAACGGCTGGCGCGCCGTTGGCCCACGTGGCCTTTGCTCCCGGCTCTCCAAATGCGGACGGGCTGTGCCGTGCGTGAGAGCTACAGCTCGTACCGTTTCAAGAGCCCTTGCGCGTCACTCTCCTCGACGCGGATCAGATACCCAAGAGGCTCTACGTGGAGCTCATCCAAGAGCCGGTGCCCTTCCGGAGTCTCCGAAGCCTGACGGCCGCCCGATCGCTCCGGAGTGCGATTCCACGTAACCTGATACGAGTCGACCTCCCGGAGCTGGGGATTCCGGGCTTCCGGCGCGTCGATGTGGATCGTGTTCCCGTCGAGCTCCCAGGTTAGGTCGGTCACGCGTGCTACATCTCTCTCTTCGTACTCGCCGTCTCCCATACGTTCGACGACGGTGACCTCCGGATCGGGCTGGTCGGTTATCCGAAGCGTACGGTCGAAAAAGGCTCCGGTACCGTCTTCTCGAAATACGAAAAACGCATCCATCTGAATCTCGCCCATGAAGCCGTAAGAGTGAGGGGTGGGCGATAGCTCCTCAACCTCCTCGCCGTCCTCGTCAGTATAGACCAGGTGAGAGTAGCTCCACGTCATGAGCCAAACCCCCGGGACGACCGCTTCGAGCGGAGTTCCTTCCGGGTAGGGCGCCGGCTCATCATGACCGGCTCTCTCTTCCGGCTCCGCCTCTTCGTCGACCGCCGGATCAGCGACGGTCTCCTCCGTCGCGGGGCTCTCCTCTTCTCGTACCTCCCGTTCACTTGGCCGCTCTTCCGCCTCCGGCGGGCTTTCGCAGGACGCCACAATCCCGAAGACTGCGACAAGCGTAATCGCTACAAGAAGGCTCCAACGTGACATAGCATTCCCCCCAAAACCGCTGGTTGTAACGGATGTTATAGGCGTGCGGCCCGTCCGCAGGGCTCACAGCAACCTATCCGCGCGCACCCGCAACCGAACGGATCTCACCCAGATCGCCGTGTGCGAGTGACAGTCTACGGCGGGATGGACAAACGGACAAGGGAAAAGAATAGGCGACCAGGGATGCACCGACGTGCCGCCGGGAACGGCGCCATGACGGCTTCATCGCGCAGTTCGCGCATGAGTCGTCACTTTCCGAAGCTCCGCGAACCAGTCTGTACCCATTCTATCCGTTGCCGTCGGTTCCGGTGCCCAATTGAGTGATATTTCCCATCGAGTGATATGATGGTCGCATACAACCGGAACCGAGGTATGTCCATGACTGTTACCGTACATCCGCTTACCGCCGATCGATGGCCCGACCTGGAACGGCTCTTCGGGCAGCCGGGCTGCTCGATGGCGCGAGGATGCTGGTGTATGTACTACCGCGAAAGCGGCAAGCAACATGTGCCGGAAGGGATGACGCCTCCGGAGCTCAGGCGGCAACGGGCGAAAGCTCTGGCTCATGATGGCCCTCCGCCCGGGCTGCTTGCGTATTCCGATGGTGACCCCGTTGGGTGGGTTGCCCTTGCGCCGCGGTCAGTATACCCCAAGCTCAAGCGATCGCCCGTGCTCAAACCGGTTTCCACCCCCTCCGGACCGGAAGCTTCAGGAGATCAAGCTGGGCACGGTGCCGACACGGAACCTTCCGCGGTGTGGTCGGTTGTGTGCTTCGTCGTGCCGTCGCGACTGCGGCATCAGGGGATAGCGCGCACACTTCTGCGCGCGGCGATCGAATACGCGCGCGAACAGGGCGCCGCGATTCTCGAAGCGTACCCGGTAGACAAGGCCGAACCAGGTTCCGACAGCTGGATATGGAACGGCGCGAAGTCCATGTTCGATCGCGAGGGATTCGTCGAAGTCGTCCGAAGAAAGCCGCAACGGCCCGTTGTTCAGTTGCGTCTGGAGAGTCGAAGCGCTGAGACTGCCTCGGTTGAGCTCAGTCGCTGACCTCGTCCCCCGGGCGCACCGGGTGCCCGCCACGAGCGAATGGACGGGAATCGAAGAGCCCCCCTCCCCCGGGCGCGCCAGGTCCCCACGGTCGGCCGGGCGCTTGCCTATGACGCGGAAGCGCGCCGCGTTTCGTAGCCGGCCGTAGCGGAAGCGCGTGGCTATCCGGTCTCGAGGGAAGAAGTCTCTCTGCATCCCTTCGATCTATATCTTTGACCGCTCCGGAAAACCGGCCTAAAATGAGCCGCACGCGCAGTTCGAGAGTGTTTGACATCCGTCAGTGCGGCTTGCTCTGTTATTCTCAGCGACTATTGTCGGGCACCGGGATTTCTGGCCGTTTGAAGGACAGGTGGGGCCCATGGCTCAGAAGGGTAGGCAGAACCGCTCGACGGGGGCGGGCGGAGAGAGCCGTATTCGATTCAAGACGGCGGTTCTGTTAGCTGCAAACGTCTTCGTGTTTCTACTTGGCCTCTATTTCGTACGCGACACGCTCGTTCGCGAACAGACGAGTGCGCAATCCGGTTGGTTTCACGCAGGGACGCTCAGTACCGCCGCCGAAGATCGTGAAGAGCATGAGCTGCTCCTCGATTTGTTCCACTCCATCAAAGCTCGCGAGTATTACGCGGTCAGGGAATATCTGAGAGATGCTGCCGGGAAGAGCGGCGAGTTCCGATCCTATTTCGCGGGCCTCCTCAACTACATATCCAACGCCCACTCCGCGGATCCTTTAGAGGTTCCCTCTCCTCCCCAGCGCCTGCTCTCAGCTCACCACGTTCTGCCTGAGCTTCCTGAGTTCGGCGTTCTTCAGAGCGAAGAGACGGCCCGGCTCGGGTACGTAATCCCCTACGCCGCCTTCCGCGAGTATTACGTTGCCCGAGCTCGTGGCGGCTACAGCAAACGGGGTGAGCTCGAAGGCGCCAGAGACCACGAGGTCGAAAGCTATGCGCGAGGGTTCATTCAGCAATTCGGCTCACACGGCATTCCCTTCGAGGAGTTGAGCCGCATCATGGCGTTGGAGCTGGAGCTTATGTACCGACAAGGCCGGGAGACCGCCTTCTGGAACCGGAACCAAGAGTGGAAGCGCCATGTTATGAGCGACGTGTACCGGCGTATCCGGGAATACCAGCAGAGATTCAGCTGGAGCTTCCAGTACGAGCAGACCGGTGCCGTGCGGGGGATTCTCGGGCTCAAGCGAGTTGTAGAGAGCGATGTTTCCGCTGGTGCCGAGGTCGATCCGCTGTCGTGGGAAGAGCGGCGCTTGGGGCAGATTCCGGGCCTCAGAGACTGACGGCGGCAATGCAAGGGGGATCCCCATGAGGTTCACGTGGGCTGACGTGCTTCTTCAGTTGCTGCTCGGGCAAGTGGTGCTCTTTGCGCCGCACGTGCATCTCATCGGGGACGGGAGGCTCCACCTGACGTTGCTCCAGTTTCCCGAGACGCTCGTGTTCCTGGTTTTCGCGGGTTTAGCGGTTGCCGCAATGAAGCGTGGTACCCCGCAGGCTTTTCCCGAGGACGGAGGGAAAGCGGTCGTGGTGGTTCTTGCGCGCATCTTCTTCTTCCACGGGCTCTTTTCTTTGAGCCTCTTCTCCCTCTCCGGGCTGGGAATGGTCCAGTGGGCATACTTCTGCGTTTTCCTCTTGGCCACCCTCGGCATCTCGGTGAGCTCCAAAGAGCGGCGCACCAAGGTCCCGGAAACCGGGAAGCCGAAGCGCCGGCTGCCCGCTCGCGCGAGTGAAGGAGATCGTTCGCTCCCGCTCGTTCCCTTCATTGTCACGATCTGCGGCGGTCTCTTCGTGGTCCGAGTCGTCGTTGAGACGGCGCTTCCCGTCGATCTCTACGCGGGGACGCTTCAGTACAACGAGCGCGCGCAGACCCTGGTTTTCCTCGGGTTCCTTCTTGCCATGGCGGCCCTTGCCCTCCGTGCGGTCCGCAAAGTACGGCTGCACGCCGGCGACGAGCGCCGGGCCCGCCGGCAGACGCCTTTGCGCCGTTCCGGCGTTCCGGCAGGATCCGCTCGGGCAGTGGGACGAGCTCTTTCCGCCGTACCCAGGACGATCCTCACCGTATCGCGGCTGATCATCGGCAAGCTCGGAATCGTCTTCTTCCTCATCGGCGGAGTCGTCGTTGTGTTCGTCGTCGGAGTGCTCCCGCTCATGCTTCTCGTCCGGCACGTGCAGGCGTGGCTCGGCGAGCTTCAGCGCTTCTTCTACGACATTGGCGAGCTCTTCCTCACAAACCTCACCACGCGGCGCTTCTACCAACCGGTCAGCCTTCACAATACCCTATTCAGTGCTGTTGCCTTTCTGATCGTATTCGTCCATGCGATCGCCTATCGTGTTCCGGGCACCTCCGCCGAACGGCGCGGACACACGGGGGCGGGCAAGGCGTAGG